>DAIPZN010000123.1:0-12641 GCA_036782195.1 Cyclobacteriaceae bacterium
CATCCTTTCTTTTGTCCTGATATCCCCCCTTTTTCTCCCTTTCGCCAGATTCGGATCTGGGTTTTTTTGTAGGTTCCTTGTCAAAGGTGAAATCCCGTTTCTTCTCTTCCCGTTTGTAGTTTCCTTTAGCCGGGCCTTTGTCGTAATTTTTTCTGTTGTTGTCTTTTTTCATTTTGATGCAGCATCTCTGCTGTATAATATTTGATCCTCTGATTCAAGCCTTTAAATGGCTGAAAACAAAAGGGATGCAAAGATAGCCAATCGGCTTCAATTAAATCAGATATTCCTATAAAAAGCTTCCGTTGCTGCCCTGACAGATCCATGTTTGTCAAGCAGGCCGGCTGCTGTCATTTCATCTGCCCCTGTGCTCTCCATGATCATTCTGATGCCTCGGTTGACGAGTTTGGCATTTGAAAGCTGCATGTCTACCATTTTATTGCCTTTTACCCTTCCCAGCTTGATCATGACTGAGGTAGAGATCATGTTGAGTACCAGCTTCTGGGCAGTCCCTGCCTTCATCCTGGTACTTCCTGTCACAAATTCCGGTCCAACCACCACTTCAATAGGCATTTCCACTTCCTTGCTGAGTGGCGTATCGGCATTGCATGTGATACATCCAGTGAGTAGGCCTGCTGCCCTTGCTGCTTTGACACCTCCAATAACATAGGGTGTCGTGCCTGAAGCGGCTATCCCAATTACAGTATCTTCCGGGCCAATATGAAAAGCCTCAAGGTCTTTCCAAGCCTGTAAAGCGTCATCTTCGGCATTTTCTACAGCTTTTCGTATCGCCTGATCCCCTCCGGCAATCAATCCAATTACCCAATCATGTGGTACACCATAGGTAGGAGGACATTCTGAAGCATCAAGTATGCCTAATCTTCCACTTGTCCCTGCACCAATATAAAACAGCCTACCGCCCTGCTGCATTCTAGGCACTATTGCAGAAACTAACCTTTCAATGGAGCCAAGATTTCTTTCTACTGCATTTGCGACTTTTTTGTCTTCCTCATTGATGTTTTTCAATAAGGTGAACACGTCCATTTTTTCTAAGTTGTCGTAGTGGGATGAACTTTCTGTAGTATTCATAACAATTCTTGGTGGTAAAGTGTCAGCCCAGCAATGGGACTTTCTATAATTATATTTACTTGTATCCCTGCATCATATGCAGCATTGCGTAAAATATCACTGTTGTAAAAGGCAATGGAACCAACAAAATTTACCGGCTTATTTTGATAGTCCTTATACTTTTTTATATGCTTGTTGAAAAAGTCCTGAAAAGCATTGTAATAGAGGTGATAGCAATAAGGCTCATGCTTATGTTCTGTGATAAACCTGCAAAAACTAGCCATATACCTTCCGGGAAAGGGTTTTTGATAAACATGTTCTATGATGGTTTGGGTGTCCAATCCAAATCGGTCCACGACTTTTCCCCGTATCTTTGGTGGCATTTCTTCATGGATAAAATCCTGCAAAAACTTGCGTCCGATGTAAGCACCCCCGCCTTCATCGCCTAGAATATAGCCTGGGGCAGGACGGTTGTCCATGATAAACTCCCCGTCATAATCACAGCTGTTGGAACCTGTGCCGAGAATACATGCGATCCCAGGCTGATGGCCACATGTAGCCCTTGATGCAGCCATCAGGTCATGGTCCACATTGATTTCGGCATTTTTGAAAATGCTTCTCAAGGCAGTTTCTACATGAAGTCTGTTTTTTGCTGAGGAACAGCCTGCTCCATAATAATAAATTACCGATACCATTTCCCTAAGGTCAAGCAAAAAATCTTCCCTTAGTTCATTTGCCATCTCTTCAGATGTCTGATAATTCGGATTGAATCCGGTCCCTCGATATTGAAGGATTTTACCTGATGGGTCTATTGCGCGCCAGTCTGTTTTACTTGCGCCACTATCTGCAATCAATATCATATGTTTTCTGCTAAGAGTCCGATAACATCAAATTTCTGGAATACTTCTTCTGCATGGGGGGCATCTTCAAGTTCAGCCGTAAGGTCTTGACCTGCCCAATGTTCGTAGTGTTTGCCGTTTTCCCATAACCTTGAATGACTGACATCATAGATCTTTCCCATATAAGCTACCCAAATTTCGGGTTTGTCTTGGCCATTTCTTAGCGCCAGTTGCTGCTTACTGAACGTCTTCATCAGAAAAGTTTCAGCTGGGCATTGACCCATCTTTCAGGAATTTCACCTGATTGGGCCAATTGATAGTCCTGATAACTGCAGGGGATAATACTCGTTCTTCCGTATTTGGTTCCATCCGCTTGTGGGATCTCCATCCACCACTTTTCGCTGAGTTTGCTTTTGTAGAATACAATCAAAGAAGGCTGGGCATCTAAGGATACCGTATATTTGATGTAATCAGAACCTTTGAATGAAAGGCTGTCTTTCCTGTTGTAGAAACCTTCAATGAAATACCAGATCATCGTAGCAATGACGGCAGCGGTTTTGTTTCTATTGTCGTCATAGTAGGGCTGATAGCCATATATGCCAAATGAGCTTAATTTTTCATTCATACCTGCAAACCTACAGATTTGACAAGCCTCTTCTCCGGTCAAACCGAACGGTTGGGCATCTGCAGCGCCAGGAGCATCCGCAGATTGAATGGCACATACATCAAAGCTCAGTAGATCCGCATTACGTATGAGGGGTTCAACCTCCTTGAAACTTGACCTTAAAGCACCCAATCGGATATGATCGAAGTACAGCTTTTCCATGGCATTGACGAGATCTTTGTCGACTAGGAAGCTATGGTATGCCAGGTGGCTGTAGTTAAACAGAAAATTAGGTTGCTTTAAAATAATATCCTGTGAATGCGTATCTGCTGGAACTCCCTCTTCTTCCATGTCCATTTTGGCATCCACTGTGACCATTGAGACCATTTTGTTCAGTCCCTGATAAGCTAAATATTGCCCAAGATCCAAATCATGTGTCCCGCCGATAAAAATAGGGAGGATCTGTTTTTTCATCAAAAACTCCCCTACTTTCTGAATATTTAAAATGGTCTGATCAAGTGTTTCCCCAACTCTTAAATCCCCAAGATCTACGATTTTGTAAAGGGCATCTCCTTTTTTGAGATGGTAAAGTTTTTCCCTCACTTCTTCCGCTGCCCTTTCTATTGAGGTAGAAGCTTTCATCCCCCGACTCTCAATAAGGCCAATAAGGGCTATTTGGGTACCTTTTATATCCGGGAATGTCTCCCCATGGAAATGGATGTAATTGAAAAATGAATTAGGAGCGAATTTTTGGCTGGTGATAAATTCAGGGACAGGCTCAAAGTAGGTCTGTAGCGTCATATTTGGATAATGAAGAATCATCCAAAAATAAAGAATAAAAACGGAAGGGAAACAAAAAAGTCCCGCTATTGCGGGACTCTTGTAGAAGCTTATCCTCCGAAATCATCAAATCTGATGTTTTCTTGAGGTATGCCCATGTCATCAAGCATCTTCAGAACTGCGGAGTTCATCAAAGGAGGACCACATAGGTAATATTCAATTTCATCTGGCTCAGGATGGTTTTTCAGGTAGTTGTCATACAATACCTGATGGATAAACCCAACATAACCATCACCCTCTTTGTCATCTAGAGAATTTTTGATTTTCCAATTGTCTTCTGGAAGTGGTTCTGAAAGACCGATGTGGAAATTAAAATTCGGGAAGTTTTTCTCTATATCTCTGAAATGAGGTACATAGAACAATTCTTTCTTAGATCGGCCACCATACCAGTAAGAAACTTTTCTATCTGTTTTTTCTGTATGGAATAGATGGAAGATGTGTGATCTTAATGGAGCCATACCTGCACCGCCACCGATATAAATCATTTCACGTTGTGTTGGATTGATATGGAATTCACCATAAGGACCTGAAATTGTCACTAAGTCCCCTGGCTTACGGGAGAATACATAAGAAGAACAAACACCTGGGTTGACATCCATCCATTTGTTGTTGTTTCTATCCCATGGTGGAGTAGCAATCCTAATGGTAAGCATGATGATATTTCCTTCTGCAGGGTGGTTAGCCATAGAATAAGCACGGAAGAGCTCCTCGTCATTCTTCATCACCAAATCCCATAGTCCGAATTTATCCCAATCGCTTTTGTAAACATCTGCAGGGTGACCAAGTTCAGGATGTGGAGTAATATCCATTTCCTTAAAGTTCACAGTAATTGCAGGAACATCAATTTGGATGTAGCCTCCGGATTCAAAATGAAGCAACTCGCCTTCAGGAAGCTTAACTTTGAATTCTTTGATAAAAGTAGACACGTTGTAGTTGGAGACAACTTCACAATCCCACTTTTTAATGCCGAAGATTTCCTCAGGAATGCGGATTTTCATATCCTGCTTCACTTTTACCTGGCAGGATAACCTCACATTGCCTTGTTTTTCGGCTCTGCTTAGGTGACCTACTTCAGTAGGAAGGACTTCTCCTCCTCCTTCTTCAACCACACATTTACACATTGCACAGGTTCCCCCGCCACCACAGGCAGAAGGAAGGAAGATTTTTTTGTTTCCAAGTGTGCTCAGCAAAGTAGAGCCTGCAGATGCCACAATTGGATTGCTTTCATCCCCGTTGACAATGATTTTAACATCTCCTGATGATACCAATTTGGATTGTGCATACAGGAGAATCAATACGAGTAGCAGAATGATGAAGGTAAATGCTACAATTGATGTAATAATTACTGAACCCATTTAAATAGTGTTTTTACTTTTTCTTTTTCAGCATTGCGCCCGAAAATCGGGAACACAAATATATTTATTAATCCCAAAATCCGGCCAAAATGTATCTGAATTTTGACTAGATATAGGCGATTTAATCTTTACTTATAACTGCTTAATTGCGAAGTAAGTTTAGCAAAGTTGTCAATCTGTTTTTCAACTGCCTTCTGTCAATGATAAAATCCAGAAATCCATGTTCAAGTACAAACTCGGAACTTTGAAAACCTTTGGGCAAATCTTTGCCAATAGTCTCCCGAATTACCCTAGGTCCTGCAAATCCGATCAGCGCACCAGGTTCAGCAATATTAAAATCACCCAACATGGCATAAGAAGCAGTCACACCACCTGTGGTAGGATCCGTCAGGAGTGAGATGTACGGAATACCCGCCTTGTCTAACAAAGCAAGTTTGGCGGAGGTCTTTGCCATTTGCATCAAGCTAAAGCCTGCTTCCATCATCCTTGCTCCACCTGATTTGGAAATCATTAAAAAAGGGATGTTGTTCTTTAGCGAATAATCAATCGCCCTAGAAATTTTTTCTCCAACAACAGAACCCATAGACCCGCCAATAAAAGCAAAATCCATACATGAAATCACCAAATCCAACCCATTGATCTTTCCTACTGCCGATCTGACTGCATCGTTCAATTCAGTTTTTTTGATCGTTGCTTCAATTCTTGCTGTGTAGGGCTTAGAGTCGTTGAACTTGAGCGGATCGCCGGATTTCATTTCAGCATCCAGCTCGGTGAAATTGTTGCCGTCAAATAATATCTCGAAGTATTCCTTTGAGCCGATTTTGACATGATAGTCATCATCAGGGCAGACGTAGGAATTGTTTTTTAATTCACGTGTGTGTATGATGTTTCCTTGGGGAGTTTTATACCAAAGCCCATCAGGCGTGTCTTTTTTCTCTTCTGTGGAGGTTTTAATTCCCTTGTCTGTTCTTCTAAACCAAGCCATATGATGTTTGTTATAACCGAAACGTGCATTTCAGGGAGTACAAATTTATAGGTATTATCCATTAAATAAAATGAAACCTGACTTCAGCATTGGAATTCTGAAAACAACCATTCATTGTGATGCCCCAATTACAGCTATAGGTAAAAGCCTGATCCAAACTTGACCAATCGTGTGCCAAATTCAACAATAAAAAGAAAAGAGGGAGCTAAAGGTTTGATTTTTATGCTTTTTGACTGAAATTGAATGCCATAATTCTACACAATGAACCTGAGCTTATTACTGATTATTTCTGCATTGGTCCTGATTGCGGCCTATTTCATTTATGGCAAGTACGTCTACAAAAAATTCGGTTTAAATGCCAATAGACAGGCACCTTCACATACCTATAATGATGGAATTGATTATGTCCCAAGTAAGCCAATTGTGGTATTGGGTCATCATTTTGCTTCCATTGCCGGGGCAGGGCCAATTGTAGGGCCAATTATCGCGGTGACTTTCGGCTGGATCCCTGCAGTCTTGTGGATCCTGATCGGGGGCATATTTTTTGGCGCCGTCCATGATTTGGGTAGTATGGCTGCTTCACTCCGCAACCAGGGCAAATCCATCGGTGTCATCATTCAAAACAACATCGGCTACCGCGGTAAACAGCTGTTTATCCTTTTCAGTTTTTCTACGCTGATCTTAATCATAGGTGTTTTTGCAGATATCATTGCAAAAACCTTTGTCAACAACCCAGGTGTGGCATCTGCTTCCATCCTGTTTATCCTCTTGGCCATCGGCTTTGGACTGGTCAACAAACTAGTAGGAAGTCGAAAAACCGCTTTTGCTGTAAGCACAGTCATTGGTGTCGTGCTGATGTATTATTTTGTCTACTTGGGCATGCAGCTACCATTTGTCCTGGACTATCAGCTATGGATTTACATCCTGTTGGCCTATGCTTTTGTGGCTTCCGTCACTCCTGTGGCCATGCTGCTGCAGCCAAGGGATTACCTGAACAGCTTCCTGCTTTATGGTTTGATCCTGTCTGCGGTGGTCGGGGTCTTTATCGCCAATCCTGACATCCAAATGGAAACTGATGTGTACATCAGTGCCGACAATCTGGGCTATATTTTTCCGGTCCTTTTTGTCACTATTGCCTGTGGGGCGATATCCGGCTTTCACTCCTTGGTGGCCTCAGGGACTACTTCCAAGCAGCTTGACAAAGAGAGCGATGCCAAAATCGTGGGATTTGGCGGGATGTTGATTGAATCCTTTTTGGCCATTATTTCTGTAGGGGCGGTGATAGTGCTCAGCAGGGGAGAATACCTGGGCAGATTGGCTGATGAAGGTCCCGTTCCTTTGTTTGCAACAGGACTAGGTAGTATGATCTCCACACTTGGTATTCCAAATGCCTTTGCAGTAGGCTTTGTGGCCTTGACAGTTTCTGCTTTTGCATTGACCACATTGGATACCTGTACCCGGCTTGCCCGCTTCACGCTTCAGGAGTATTTTGAAGATATCAAGCACCCTATAGGGCTGCAGGTGTCGCAGAACAGGTACCTTTCCACTTCCGTAGTCGTGGTACTGGCGGTGTTGCTGTTGGCTTCGGGTGGCTTTGCGACGCTATGGCCCATATTCGGCTCAGCCAATCAGCTTTTGGCAGCCTTGGCGCTTTTGGCCATCACTGCGTGGCTGGGTAAGCAAAAAATCAAGGCTACCTTTGTCAAGATCCCCATGTTTTTCATGTTTACCGTCACGCTGACTTCGCTGGGGCTGTTTGCCTGGAACAATTTCCAGAAACAGACCTACGTCTTGGCCATCATTGCCGCTTTGTTGTTCGGGCTATCGGTGGCATTGGTGGTGTTGGCCTACAACAGCCTGAAAAAGGAAGTGGATAAGCCTATTAAAGTTTGATGTCAGATTAGGGACAGCAGGGGAAAAATACAGTATTCCTTCTAGGAAGACCTGAAAGATTGGATGTGAAATGGATCACCAATTATCCAACAACTTCCGGGTATTCCAAAAAAAAAACCGTGCTGTCTCTTATGGACAGCACGGTTGTAAATCTACTCTTTCTTTTCCTTAATCCAATTGTTGGAAGACACCTGCCTTTTCTTTCCTTACAATTCGCCAAGCCAGGTTCACATTGATAAGGTAATCGGCAAAAGCGGCATCGCCGTGGACGCGGTTTTCACTGGTGGAATCGGCAATGTCGGTCACACTTCTGATCCTATTTCGCAGCAGGGCAACAGGCACATTAAGTCCCAGGGTCATGTTGCCCAGCATATAGCTGACACCGGGCTCAACGGAAACAATATGGCCGGGCCTACGGAACCCCTCGCTTTTGCCGATCAGGTCTCTGGCAGGCACACCTTCCAGTCTGCCACCGAGGGAAAAAGCCAGTCCATGCACGCTTCCTATCGGTGCCAACACTCCTGCCCGCAGTGCAAATTGATCCGGGACGCTCATTTCTGCTTCACTTGTCCTTCTCCTGAAAGTCTGGGTGCCGTTGGTGTTCCGTGGGTTGAGCAGGTAGAAGCCGTCGTAGTAGAGGAACATGGTTTTGCCCAAGTGGTAAATGCCCTGGCTGTTGATAGCCAATCCCCATCCTCCGTCTCCCAATTGAATGGATTGGTCTACGGGACGCACTTCGGGAGTTCCTCCAGGTCCTACGTTGTAGAAGGTGCTTTTGGCGTTGTAGTTACCGGATGGCAACTTGATACCCATTCCCAAAGCCACATTGCCTTTGGAAGCTTTTTGGCCTGAGAGCAGCCAATAGCCGCCACCTAGGATGATGTCAGTCAGTCCGCCTGAATATGTCGTGTGCCTTTCCGTCCTGCCATGTTCATAGAGTGAACTCCGTTCGTTGTAAGCATAGGGTATGGAGGCAACTGCAAACAGCCGCTCGGAAATGGCATAGCTGATGTTCAGGTCAGCGCCATGGGTCCAGTTGATGACTTCTGTATTGTTTTCCACGCGCTCAGGCTCCTCATGTGTGCCCCTGAAGTGCCTGAAAGACCTGAAGTACCGGTAACTTGTCCCAATATTCCACTCCCCTTTTTCAAGCAGGTTGCCCTGTCCGACGGCATTGCCGATGCCTGAAAACTGCCTGATGGCTACGCAGCCCTGGGCCAAAGTCTCCTGACTGCTCCAGAGCAGCGTGAGGATATAGGTTGTCACTAAAAATCTTTTCATCATGTCATGGATTTAAAAAGCGTCTAATTTGGCCCTGTTGACAGCATAGGTGCCTACTGCAGTGCCCTGTTCGGTGCCGATCTCGGCATCAAATCGGTAATGGATTCCTCCATAGAGTCTGGAGAGTGCGGCTTCTTCGGCCCAGATCCTGAACCTTTCGGCATCCTGAGGGAAGAAGTAAGCCAATACCGTGGCCCCAGCTGCAGAAAAGGTACTGTGCCCCGAAGTATAGGCCGGGAAATTGGGTGTGCCCAGTATGGTCTTGAACCCGGTCATGGTTTCTATGGGTCTCGGGTAGTGGTAGTAGTACTTGGTATCCCAGCAAGCTACCCCTGCATCCATTATGGCAGTGTTCATGTAGGCAAAAACCTTGGCAGAGCGGAGCGGATTGAGTTTGTTTTTGACAATGGCTTCTTTGGCAAACTTGTTCCAGTGGCCTGGAGGGGTATAGGAACCAAGGCCGTCTTCCCACCAGTTGGCAATCCTTCGCTGATTGATGCTCATATTTGAAGCGATCCTCCTAAGTTCTTCCGCGTCTTTTTTGAATTTTTCTGAACCTGGGGCTGGAGGAGGTCCTGGCCGTACATCAACCACATTGCCGACGTTCCACATCCTAACCTGACCAAAGAGCGGGGTGAGTCCTACCGGCCGTTGGGGTGTTTCCATATTCTGCCATTTCCAGCCGAAACGCTGAAATGCTGCATTGGCAATGGAGTCGGAGACAGGCCGAGGCGTCTGTGCTTTGGCCATGCCGTCTGAAGCAGCCCGTTGCTTGGCCAGCCTGACTACTTCGGTACCAATCTGGAGCCCTGCATCTATATCGCTTTGGACATTGATACCGGCATGTTTGAGACTCGCGATGTGCTCCTGGTACTTGTTTTCAAGATAGACCGTCTCCAGTGGGAACATTGCCGAAAGGATTTCCTTTGAGACCAAGGCTACCGTTGCGCCATCTGAGGGATAAGCTGGGAGGTTGCTGCTCGGATAAGCCGATTTGATGCTGTTGTCATGAAGATAAGGTGCTGCCCTGTTAAAACTGAACTTGTGGTGCCACACTGCGAGCAGGGCATCGTATTGGGCCACACTGAGGTAAGCCAGCATCCGGCTGGTGTAAGGCGGATGGGCAAAGGGGAACCGTGGCGGACCGAGGGGATTGGCTGCATTGGGCAGGGTGTAGGTGCCGTCTGGATTGGGTCCGGGAATCAGGTTGTAATTGGCAGCCAGTTCCAGGGCAATCTCATTCCATCTGACGACTGGATTATTGGTCCAGTATTTTACTGCCTCCCTTTGGCTGGCAGAGAGATTGGCCATTGCAGTTTTGAGTTCGGCCAATTCAGCTTGATAGGCCGCGGAAGCGGGATCAGCGGGAGCAGGGATATCGATCTGGTCTGCGCTGTTGAGCAAAAACGGCTTCCAGTTGCGGCCGTTTTCATCCAGCTGCTCAAACTGGTAACCGTCAAATCCCAAGTATCCGGGGGTTTCCTCCAGGCAGGAAACCATCGTAAGGAGCAGCAGTGCCATAAAGGCTATAGGAGAAATGTATTTCTTTTTCATTTTGAATAAGGTCATCAGTAGGCTTTGAATTGATATGTGAGGCCAAGACCGATTGCGGTCGCTTTACCCATGTTGCGGCCATTGATGGTCTGGTTAAAGTAGAGTAATCCGCCCAGGCCCCTGTCGGCTTTGATGTAGTACTGCAGCCATCCCCCTACCTGGGTCACTTCGGTTTTGTTGGTTGGCTGGGGGCGGTTGTACGAGCGGATGTCGTCTCCTGTGAGGCAATTGGTAGTCGCAAAAGTAGCCTCTATCCTCAGTCTGTTGTCCAACGCCCAGTAGCCGATGGCTCCCTGGATGTTCAGGGCATTTGGAACGGTCATGAATTGGGAGTAAACACTGCCGTTCTGGTAGTAATAATTGCGTTCGATCTCCGTCTGGCCTCTCCAGAGATAGGCCACACCAGTCCTGAAGATAAGACCGTTGTCCAACCTGTAGCCGGCTATACCGCGCATACCGACTTCAGGTGCCCCGAATCCAATGCTGAAGGGCATATAGTCCGAAAGGTACCTGCCCACTGGGGTGGAAAAGTGGGTATTGGTCAACAAGAGTAGGCGGCCCTGACCGAGCTGTTTATTCAGCCAGTTGACTTTTGCGGACACGCTCAGGTCCTGGATGCCGGATTGTCCCACCTGGGTCCCTCCGGAGGCTGCTGTCTGCACATAGGGCAGGCTGGCAATGATGTTGACTTTGTTGGTAAGGCCCATTGCAACCATAGGCATGGCCATTTGTCTGGTGAAAGTGCCGATATTCGCGTTCTGACGGAGGTAGCTCCCTTCCCAGTACCAGTCCCAGGAAGCATGTTCATACATGAAGGCAGCACAGATCTCACCCTTGCCCATCATGACCTCATCCCAAGGGGTCTGTGCGCGGGAGTTCAGGATATAGGTAATTGTGCAGAGCATGGTCAGCCCTGCATGCAGTAAAATTTTTGACATAAGTATGCTAAATGTGGTTTTGGGAAAATTGCCAAAAAGGCTTTTTGTTGGTGAAAAAGAAACAGGAGCAACCAAAACAATGGCAGCCGGTATCCCCGCTCGGTTGGTTAAACCCTACGAAAAACCATGATGAACTGAGGTCACCTGCATGACAGTAAAACCTGATTGCTCCTGTTGGAATCAGGCAATTTCCGGGGGAGGGGTGTTCAGGTTGAGGTGACGTGACGGATAAGCTGAAAAAATAAACCCTATGTAACTTTTGGAATCGGCCATAGCCGGAATCAGATCAATTTGTTGGATAGGCTGAAGGTAATCCTTGGCGAATATCTTGACGAGCAGTTTGCCTGTTCCCGAATCCGGTAGCTCATCCTGCACCAGGGTATTCACCCACTGTTTGATGGTGGAAGTCAGGTTGCTTTTTGCGGTATCAGGCACATATACTACCTGCAGCGTATCCTGAATGTAGCGCTGCTTGATGGCCCTGTAATGTTTCCCGTCTTTGACAAAGGAGGTATTGGTGGGTCTGAATTCCTCCTCATCTGCCAGGTAAGGGACGGAAAGGGGGATTTCCATGATCCGTTCTTCAAAGGATTCCCCAGCCGAGGCATATATTTTTTCCACCCAGTGCTGTTCCAGCTGCAGTTTGAATGCAAAGTACACCCCGTAGTACCCAAAATGGTACAGCGTGAAGCAAACAAGCAGCAATATGGAAATACCTTTTCTCAATGGAGTTTGGTTTATACCTTGAAAGCTACATAAAAAAGTGATAAAGCTGATAATTGTCAGGATATTATTTTTGCAAAAGTGGTTTGTCCTACAACATGGCAGCGATCATCTTCCACATCAAAAAAGTCACTAAAGCCAAAAACCCATAGATTTTAATGACTTTCAGCCTGTTGAACCGATCGAGAAACCACAATACATAAACCGGCCGGATCAGGCCCAGGAGCAGGCTTGCTGCGGAAAGGGAGAAAAGGACAAGGAAAAAAAAAGCGAAAGCTTCTTTCATAATTTGAATTTGGGGAAATAGGGTTAATTGGCAATCGCAATATTATTGTTTCAAATTGGGATGTCCGAATGATCTGTAAATGATGTCAACTTCCAAAGGGTAAAGTAATCCATTTGAGACTTTTAGATTTTCCTTTTTAAACCAACGGGATAGTGTCTTTGTGGAAATGCCATATTCATCGGCGATCTGCTTTCAGGATTTTGCAGTTTTTTTCATAAAGCATAAAATTCATGACAAAACATATACTAAACTCTTCATGAATGTTAAAGAAAAAAAAG
>DAIPZN010000124.1:0-11371 GCA_036782195.1 Cyclobacteriaceae bacterium
AATTAAATTTCCATAATTAAATAAAAGTTTAATTAAACTTGATTTGTCATAATTTTTATTGTTTAAGGTAAAATAATACCGTCCTTTGTTTTTTCGGTGCAATCGATTGAAATTTTATTGAATCCAAATTTTACTGTTATGACAAACCAACTACCCCAAAGCGATATGTACCCGGGACCTGTAAGGTTCAGTAGGTACCTATTGCTGTTTTTATGTGTTTTTCTGTTGGGAGGCCTGACGGCCTATGCCCAATCCGTAACCGTGACAGGTACGGTCATTGACGATACCGGTGAATCCATACCGGGAGCCAATATCCTGGAGGTCGGAACAAATAACGGCACGGTCACAGATCTTGATGGAAGATTCAGCCTTGAGGTGGCATCTGCCAATGCAGTGCTGAGCGTTTCTTTTATCGGCTATGCCTCACAGGAAGTTCCTGTCAACGGCCGGTCCAACATTGAGATCACTTTGTCTGAAGATACCCGATCCCTGCAGGAGGTGGTTGTAGTCGGCTATGGTACGCAGAGAAAGAGTGACTTGACTGGCTCCATTTCCAGTATCAAATCCGAAGAAATCGCCAGGCTGCCAAGCCCCAATGTCACCCAATCCCTTCAGGGTAGGGTCAGTGGGGTACAGGTGACTTCCGCATCCGGTGCCCCTGGTGCCGGTACCACCATCCGGATCAGGGGTGTGGGTACGCTGAACAACGCGAATCCACTATTTGTGGTGGACGGCATGCTGCTGGATGACATCGACTTCCTCAACCCCAATGACGTGGAATCTATGGAGGTGCTGAAAGATGCCTCTGCCACGGCAATCTACGGTTCACGTGGTGCCAATGGCGTCATCATCGTCACCACCAAACAGGGAAGTTTTGAAGGGGCCACCCGTTTTACGGTTGACGCCTACACAGGTGTGCAGGATGTGCCGGACAGGATCAGCCTCGTCAATGCCAACCAGTTTGCACAACTGGCCAACGAACTGGAGCAGAACGTCGGCAACGCACCGCTCTACAATCCCAACCAGTTTGGCGTGGGCACCGACTGGCAGGATGTCATCTTCAGAACTGCCCCGGTTAACAGTGCCAACATCATGGCGCAAGGCGGTACGGCAAACACTTCCTTTAATTTTTCCCTGAATTACTTCAACCAGCAGGGTGTGGTCAGGGAGTCGGAATTTGAAAGACTGACGCTGAGGCTGAACAATCAATACAAAGCAGGTGAAAACGTGACTTTCGGACACAACATCTCCATGATCTATTTCAACAGGAAGGATGAACCCGGTGTAGTCTCCAATGCTTACAGGGCATACCCAATATTTTCCCCTCGCAATCCTGACGGATCATTCACCGATACTTCTCCGGTAGGCAATCCGGAGGCACAGTTCCAGTACAATGCCAATAACAACAACAACAGCTACAGAACGGTCTCCAACTTCTTTGTGGATGTGGATTTCCTGAAGAACTTCACCTTCAGGTCTAATTTGGGGCTGGATCTTTCATTCGTTGACAGAAGGGACTTTACGCCAGTGTTTTTTGTATCCCCGCAGCAACAGGTCCTTGAAAACTCGGTGAATGTAAGTTCGGAAAGGTCTGTCAATTGGCTGTGGGAAAATACGGTCAACTACAGCAATGAGTGGGACAGGCATAGACTTGATGTGGTGGCAGGTATCACTGCTCAGGAATTTGTGTTTGAAAGGCTGGCCGGCGCGAGAAGAAACCTTCCGGGTGAAGATCCTTCCCTTTGGTACCTCAATGCAGGTGAAGTCACCAGTCAGACCAATGAAAACTTTGCCCGGGACTGGTCCATGGCTTCCTACCTCTTCCGCGTCAATTATGTGTACAATGACCGCTGGTTGTTTACCGGTACGATCCGGCGGGACGGCTCCTCCAGGTTCGGCAGGGAAAACCGCTACGGTAATTTTCCCTCATTGGCACTGGGCTATAGGTTGATTGAGGAAACCTTTATGCAAAACCAGAACATCCTGAGTGACCTCAAATTACGTGGGAGTTGGGGCATCATCGGCAATGACAAGATCGGCGAATACGAAGGCAGACCTGTAGTGACTGGCAATCAGAATGCCGTATTCGGTCCTGGTGAAAATCTGCTCTATGGTGCTACCATTACCCGTTTGGCCAATCCATTTATCAAATGGGAAGAAACCATGCAAACCGGATTCGGCGTGGAACTCGGTTTTTTTGAGGACAAGCTAAGGGCAGAGGTAGATTATTACAACCGGAGAACTAATGACATTCTGGTAGGTGTACCTATTCCGGCTTTTGTTGGAGCATCCAACAATCCCGTGGTCAATGCGGCAAGTGTGGAAAACAGCGGTTTTGACATTACGGTGGATTGGAGAGACCAGGCAGGGGACTTCAGGTACAACGTGGGATTTGTTGCATCTACTGTCAAAAATCGTGTATTGGATCTCGGGGAAGGGAATGAAGCCATTTTTGCAGGTGGTGTAGGGATTTCGGGGTTACTGGGCTCGAGAACTATTGTAGGTGAGTCTATTGGACATTTCTTTGGGTATCAGACAGCAGGTGTGTTCCAAAACCAGGAGCAAATCAACAGCCTTCCGACAAGAGGCCCCGAAGTGCCGGGTGACCTGATCTTTGCAGATACCAACGGTGACGGCGTGGTCAATACCAACGACAGGGTGATCATCGGAAGCCCCATTCCTACATTGATCTTCGGTTTCAACCTCGGTTTCGAATACCAAGGCTTTGACATGCGGGCGGATTTCAACGGTACTTATGGCAATAAGATCTACAACTCCAAGCGTCAGGTCCGGTTCAATACCTACAATTTTGAAACGGTATTTCTTGACCGATGGACAGGTGAGGGAACTAGCAATACCGAACCAAGGATCACCAACGGGGGACACAATTATGAAGTGTCTGACAGGTTTATCGAAGACGGTTCTTTCCTTAGACTCCGCAATATCCAACTGGGCTACACGCTCAGACCTGCTATAACGGAACGGATCCGGGTCAACAACATGAGGATATTCGTCTCAGGAACTAACGTATTTACGTGGACCAAGTTCACTGGATATACACCTGAAATCAGCGGGGGAACCTTGTTGGGAACAGGCTATGATTCGGCAATTTATCCTGTTGCAAGGACTTTCAATATCGGCTTGAGCGCCAATTTCTAATCTAAAATAAGGATCAAATGAAAACCAACAATAAAATTTTCGGTATGCTCCTGCTTTTGGCGACAGGCATTACAGGAGCCTGTTCTGAGGACTTTCTTGACCGGGCACCGAGGGCCGAGCTGACCTCTGAAAACTTTTTCCAGACGGGTCAGCAGGCAGTGGAGGCCGTTAACGGCATCTACAGCCATTTGAGAAGTTTCAATGTACATGTCTTTTCCTATATCGGGGTGACCGATATCGCCTCGGATGATGCGGACAAAGGCAGTGTACCGGGTGACGCCGCTTTTCTGGAAGACATCAACAACTTTACCTTTGATGCGGGCAACAGTGCCGTGATCGGGATCTGGCAAGGATATTATCAAGGTGTTTTCAGGGCCAATCAGGTGATTGTGAATGTGCCGGGCATTGAAATGGATGAGGACCTCAAGCAGAGGGTGTTGGCAGAAGCCAGATTTCTAAGAGCATATTTCTACTTCTTTCTGGTCAGGACCTATGGCGACCTGCCCTTGATCGATCGTCTCCTGCAGCCGGATGAATACTTCCAGGAACGTGTTCCAGCTGCGCAGATTTATGATTTCATCATTGCGGACCTGCAGTTTGCGGTAGAAAACCTTCCTGAAAAGTCCGCTTATCCGGCAAGTGACCTTGGCAGGGCTACTAAAGGTGCGGCAAGGGGATTCCTTTCCAAAGTCTATCTTTTCAGGAATGATTTCCAGAATGCCTATACCCAAGCTAAAGAAATCATCAATTCCAACGAATATGCACTTTATCCGGACTATGAAAACATCTTCCGCGAAGAAGGTGAGCATTCTTCAGAAAGCCTCTTTGAAGTGTCTGCAGTCGACCTGGAGCAAGGCGGTGGAGGACATCAGTTCAATGAGGTGCAGGGCATCCGTGGCAACCCCAACAACGGCTGGGGATTCAACCGCCCTTCGGACGACTTGTTCAGTGCCTATGAAACGGGAGACCCGCGAAGGGCAGCTACCATCATCAGCAACGGGGATACCCTGCCTACCGGTCAGATCGTGAGGGCGGATCCCAATATGGGCGCCAATCCTAGATTCAACAAAAAAGCATGGTTGCCTGAAGTTCCCCCGGGAGGCTTTGGCAACAGCGGTGCAAATATCCGCTTGCTTCGCTATGCGGACATCTTGTTGATCGCCGCGGAAGCCGCCAATGAGCTGGGCAATGCCACCGATGCGCTGCGCTACCTTAATCAGGTAAGGGAAAGGGCAAGACAGGGCAATCCAGCTATTCTTCCGGATGTCACCGTGACCGAACAGGCAGCACTCCGTGATGCCATTCTGAGAGAACGCCGGGTAGAACTCGCCATGGAGCAGCAGCGCTACTTCGACCTTGTGCGTACAGGTAGGGCTCAGGCTACTTTTGCCGAACTGGGCATCAACTGGATCCCGGGCAAACATGAGGTGTATCCCATCCCTCAGGCTGAAATCGACATTAGCGGAGGAAGGATTACCCAGAACCCGAATTATTGATTCATTACAAATAGAGCTGCTCCGGGATTAACCGGGGCAGCTTTTTCTATTTAGACAACTCTGAAATCACCGTTAAAGATGATATATCCAAGTCTCCAATTACTCTTTTTTCTTTTTTCTGTTTCCAATGAAGCCCTGCAGGCAGTTCCTCTTCAGGCTGTAGGCTATGACAGCCATGTGGAATTGGTGTGGAACAGCGTTCCCGATGCCCAAAGCTATGAAGTCCAGCTAATGGGAGCCGATGGAAAATTTACCAAGCAGGCAGAATTAAAGGACACGCTGTACCTGGATTTTGTAGGGCAGGCAGTGCAGGGCAAAGAACTCCAATACCGGATCATTTCCAAGTCAGGCAGAGGAAAAGTCAATACCATAGCTACCGTCAAAACACAAACCAGAGCTTTCTCAAATGAAGAACTGATGGATATGTTGCAGTTTTATACTTTCAGGTATTTCTGGGAAGGTGCGGAACCCAATTCCGGGATGGCACGTGAGCGCATTCATCTGGATGGGGAATATCCCAGTGACGATTTTCATATCGTGACCACCGGAGGAACAGGGTTTGGGCTTTTCTCTTTGCTGGCAGGGATAGAGCGGGAATGGATCAGCAGGGAAGATGCCTTGGTCCGGTTGGAGAGGATCATAGGTTTTTTGGAAAAGGCGGACCGTTTCCATGGCATTTGGCCGCATTGGCTGGATGGCAATACCGGGAAAGTCAAGCCTTTTGGCAGCAACGACAACGGAGGTGATCTGGTAGAGTCTGCTTTTCTCGCCCAGGGATTATTGGCAGTCAGGGAATACTTCAAAGACGGCAACGTAGACGAACAGCGGCTGGCTGATCAGATCGATGCGCTGTGGAAAGGGATGGAGTGGGACTGGTACACAAGGGGAGGACAAAATGTTCTCTATTGGCACTGGTCTCCGGATAAGGAATGGGTGATGGACTTTGCCATCAGAGGTTATGACGAGTGTCTGATCACCTACGTATTGGCCGCAGCTTCCCCAACCCATGGGGTAAGCCCAGAGGTTTACCACCAAGGTTGGGCAAGAGCTGGAGCCATTAAGCAAAAAACAGAGCCCTTTGGCCATGTCCTGGAGCTGAAGCACAACGGCTCAGAGGAATTGGGAGGTCCGCTTTTTTGGGCCCACTACAGTTACCTTGGGCTTAGCCCTAAAGGGCTGAAAGACCGCTATGCGGATTATTGGCAGCACAATGTCAACCATACACTTTCCAACAGGGCTTGGTGTGTGGCCAACGCCGGAGGTTTTAAGGGTTACGGTGAGGAGCTTTGGGGATTGACGGCTAGTTATTCTGTAGATGGCTATATGGCTCACAGGCCTGGCCAAGACATTGGGGTGATTTCCCCTACTGCCGCTTTGTCCTCGATGCCTTATACCCCTGAAGCTTCCATGAAGGTCCTGGTCAACCTATACCGCAACTATGGGGAAAAAGTCTTTGGTAGGTATGGGTTTTTTGATGCTTTGAGTCCTGAAGCGGATTGGTTTCCCAAAAGATATCTTGCCATAGACCAAGGTCCCATTGCGGCTATGATCGAAAATCACAGGACTGGAATGGGTTGGAACCTCTTTATGAATGCCCCAGAAATCAAAGAAGCTTTGGTCAAACTGGAAATGGAAAGTGATTACTTAATAGAAGCGGAAGTAGAATAAAGCCTGTGCAGTTTTTCCAATAAGGCCTCATACATGGCAGGCCTTCTCAGTTCCAAAGTGGACTTGTTGTAGGCGTACATCTCCTGCAGTTGGGACCAGGAAGCGCAAGGATCTGCATAATCCCATGGGACAGGGCCGTTGTCATCTGTGTAGAAGTTGGGTCGCTCAACGGGAAAAGGCTTTTTGAATTTTCCTGCCCAACTGCTTTTGGTGGGATCTTCCGGATTGTGGTCAGGGTCGATCAGGTATAGGACCGATGGGGTGTCTCCGACCCTGAAATACTGGGCCCATTCATGGTTTTTGGTCACGTCCCGGATGTGCTGACCCATGTGCCCAAACATTGCCAAACTGTCAAACATTGCCTTGGGTCCGGGTTCGGTAAACATGCCGTTGTAGGTCCAGTTGATTTCCAGCCACCAGAGGTTATGCGAAAGCGGATTTTCATAGAAGGCATTCCTACCCGGTCCGTTCCAGTTGGGCACGTTGCAGTCTTCTCCGGGTACTTCATCTTCAGGACCATATTTCAAACCTGTTCCAATGGTAATCAGACGCACCTGATCCATATTTTCTGCATGGTCAAGAAGGATTTTGGCGGCATTGACCATATTTCCCCAGACCAGTACATAGAGGGGACGTTCGTCATCGGCAACAATGGCTTTCTTGAAAAGCCTGGCGGCATCTTCCAAATCTTTAGCCAGGATATCATTGGCCAAGTTTGGGTCCAAATGGATATTCTGGAACTCACTGTAGGTTGCATAATCGAGAGCATAAGCTTCAAGGGCTTCTTGGCAGGCTTCCAAACCCTGCTTGTTCCAGCGGTCCGGGACTATGCCTGCTATATCCAGTTCATCGCTGTACCAAAGCAGGTGTACCAATGACTGTCTATCATCCGGATCACCACCTCCGATGTTGATATCGGTAAAGACAAAAACCCTGGGATTTTGCTCTTGCGCAAAGAGAGAAGTAATGCAGATGCAGAAAATGCAGCTAAGAATTATGTTTCTGAACATGGTTGTATAAGTTGTTTTGGGTTCGGATTATTCCTGTTGATGATAACTATCGGCAAATGCCTTCAGGTGCCCGATCAGTGGAAGTGCAAGCCTGCCTTTTGCCGTCAGCCCGTAATCCACACGTGGAGGGACCTCTCCATGATTGGTCCTGAGGACCAGGTCGCTTTCTACAAGGGTTTTGAGTTCCTGTATGAGCATTTTTTCGCTGATGTCAGGAATATCCTTTTTTAGCTCTGAAAGGCGCCTAGGACCGGTGGATAACTGCTGAATGATCAGCAATTTCCATTTTCCCCCCAACAGTTCCAAAGTAGTCCTGATGGGGCAGCGGGCGGTGATGTTGATTTTCCTGTCTTGCATACTGACAAAAAGGTGTGTACCTACTTTCCAAACAAGTATGTTTTCTAACAGTAATATTGGAAAGATAAACGGATTAACCATGAAAAAAATAGCATTGTTTGGCGCAACAGGTAAAACAGGTAGGCAGTTTTTGCTACAGGCTTTGGAAAAAGGATATGCTGTCAAGGCATTGGTCAGGGACAGGAACAAGCTGCAAACCCAACACCCCAATCTTGAGGTGATCCAGGGAGATGTTCAATATCTTGAAGATGTTCAGCAGGCAGTTGCGGGCACGGACCTAGTAGTCAGTCTGTTTGGCCATGTCAAAGGAAGTCCTGCGTGGCTTCAGACGGAAGGTACCCAAAACATCATTACGGCGATGGAGGAAGCAGGTGTTTCACGCATCCTTTCTTTATCGGGTGGAGGTTTGCCATATCCCGAAAAAGACAAACCTAAGTTTGTTGATCATTTGATTAGAGGAATCATGAAACTGGTAGTTCCCAAAATACTGGATGACGCCATCAAACACGCCCAAATTCTCCGTGAAAGCGGAAAATCCTGGGTTATTGTGCGTGGGCCAAGGCTTACAGATGGGGCAGCAAAGGGAATTTATAGGATCGGATGGGTAGGCGTCAATGCAAGTACAGCTATTGGGCGTGCCGATTTGGCCCATTTTATTCTAACTTTAGTTGAAGACAATACCTATGATGGGCAGATGCCTTTTGTGAGTTATTGAAATCCTAGATTAATGGGAAAAATATTAATTACAGGGGCCACAGGCAACGTGGGTGGAGCTGTTATAAAGTATCTGCCGAAGCATGTGACGGCAGTTGCTGGGGTAAGAGGAGTCGGAAAGGGGAAGTCTATCCCGTTTCCGGAGGTAGTTTTTGACTTTGCATCGCCTTCAACATTTGAAACTGCATTTGATGGGGTGAAGGTTCTTTTTTTACTTAGACCCCCTCAGTTGTCCGATTCAGGTATATTTGTTCCCTTACTGGAATCTTGTAGGGAAAAAGGCGTGGTGCATGTTGTCTTTTTATCTGTTCAGGGAGCGGATACCCAAACCATGATCCCACATTACAAAATCGAGCAGCTGATACTGAAAAGTGGGTTGGCTTATACTTTTTTAAGGCCAGCGTATTTTATGGAAAACTTTACAACATTCCTGCGCAATGATTTGATTGAGCGGAGTGAAATATTTTTGCCTGCAGGCAAAGCAAAGTTATCAATTATAAGTTTGGATGATGTTGGAAAAGTGGCAGCGGAAGTCCTGACACATCCGGGCAGATACCGTAATCAAGCTTTTGACTTGACCAACGATGAGCTTTTTTCATTTGTTGAAATGGCAGGACAACTTTCAGTGATATTGAATAGGAAGATCACCTATACCTCACCCAATTTATTCTCCTTTTTCCTCAGAAAGAAAAAAGAAGGGATGCCTATGGCCCTTATCCTTGTGATGATCATGCTACATTTCTTACCTAGATTCAAAAAACCACCGGTATTATCTAAATCCGTAGAAACAATCTTAGGTCATCGACCAGAGCTTCTCAAGGCGTTTGTGTTAAGAAACAGAGACAAATTGACCTGAAAATTATACCCAGTTGAGTTTGTTCAACAAAATGAAGATTTCCATCCCCTTTGGTTTGCCGTATATAGAAAGCTAAAAATAAGGTTGAGTCTAAACCTTTAATTCTCTATATTCGGTTTTTAAATTTTTGGCTTTATGCAATTTCATGATGTTTACCTAATAGGGATTTCTTTGCCTTATAAAACCACACACAAGAACAACCAATCCAGTAAAGACTGCAGCATGTTGTGGGAAAAGTTTGAAAATGAAAAGATCCAGCAAAAAATCCCCTATAAACTCAGTAATGAGTTATTTGCAGTGTACCATGATTATGAAAAAACAGATGGGAACCATTTTTTATATTTTGTAGGTTGCGAAGTTGCGCTAGGGACACCCGTACCAGAAGGCATGACATCCCTCAAACTTCCCTCTGGCCACTATCAAAAATTTGTAACCGAGGGACCGATTCCGGATTGTATGGCACAGGTTTGGGAAGAGATTTCCAGCGCGGAACTGGAAAGGGAATTTTCGGCAGATTTTGAAGTGTATGATAAAAGAGCTGCTGATTGGTCTCATGCAATAGTGCAGGTATACATTTCTATCGTAGATCCAAACAAAGCGTAAGTCAAATAGCAATAGATAATTGGGTTTATTTGCACCCAGATTAAAGTCAAATATTTTTTGGGCATTTAAACGCTTATATAAAATGTATGAAAAAGCAATTCATCAGACTAGCAGGTCATCTTTTTCCAAATGCTGTTGTGAATATGGCGTTTCGCTCACTTACCAATCCGCAAGTGATGAAGCTTAGGGAAAGTGAGTTTTCCATCTTGGAAAGTGCTACAAAAGCAAATTATTTTTTTGAAGGTTTCCGAATACAAACCTATACATGGGGAAAAGGAAGCAAAAAAGTTCTCCTTGTTCATGGTTGGGAAGGGCAAGCAGGTAATTTCAGTGAATTGATTAACCGATTGCTTTTGGAGGACTTCACTATTTATGCTTTTGATGGACCATCTCATGGGTTAAGTTCAAGAGGGCCTACGAGTATCTTGGCTTTCACCAAACTTGTAGGGGAGATGATCAGGCTGTACAGTGTAGATAGGGTTGTCAGTCATTCTTTTGGAGCGGTAGCTACAACCTATGCACTTAATACCGATCAAGATCTGGAGTTGAGTAAATATGCGCTCTTAACCACACCGAATGAATTTGCCCAAAGAATAGACTATGTAGCTGAGCAAGTTGGGATATCCACTCGGATCAAGGAAAAACTAATTCTTAAACTCGAAAAAGAACTGGGTGTAGATGTAAAAGCCTTAAAAGTTAGTGATTGGGTACAGCAGGTCAAAGTTAAAGATGCACTCATTCTACATGATAAGCATGATAGGGTTTTGCCTTTATATGTATCTCAAGAGGTAAATGCCAAATGGGATGCATGTAATTTGGAGGAAGTGGAAGGAACGGGACACTTTAAAATACTTAAAGATAAGAAGGTACTTGAGCGTATTGTATCTTTTTTGGCTTAAAGCACTACAACATGAGCTATCATGTGAGAATTTCACATTGGACAACCTTCAGTAAATTCAATAAAAACAAAAAGGTATCTTCTTTCGAAAATACCCTTTTATAAAACCTGTAGTAAATCGCTTATAGCCAGTTAATAAAGGTTTGATATTTGATGCCTTTTGACTTGGCGAAGTTGCTTTTGCTTTGACCGGAAGCTTTAAATTCAGCTACTATATTGCTTTTTTCTTCTTCACTGAAAGTAGTTCTTTTACCTGTTTTCTTATTGCTGAGTTTGTCAACAATTTCCATTAAAATACTGACTTCTGAAGAATCTTCCAGGTTAAGATTAGTCAAGTTCTTAACCGCTTCTAGTGCATTTTTCTTTCCATCTACAGGTCTGATCATCACACCTTTTTTTAGCGCCTCTTCTGGTTCGATCCTGTTACCACTTTCGTCAACGAAATAAATTTTGTTGTCAATGGATTCAAGAATGGATTTTAGTTCTTTTTTCATTTTACTGTTTTTAATTGTGTCGTTTAAAACTATTTTATCAACTTATATTATAATAGGCCAAATATATAAAATCATTAAACTATATACAATAATTGATTACATCATCAATAAGTTTA
>DAIPZN010000125.1:0-11338 GCA_036782195.1 Cyclobacteriaceae bacterium
GAATATAAATATAATTCAATAGAAGTATTAAAGCATTTGAGCAAATTAAAAACTGTTCTTTATCCGTTAGTAAGGTCTTATAAGCTGTTGAATGGTTTCCACCAACAATTTTAACTTTGTGCTCGGATAAAGCATTGGTAACAAAAGCAATCAAATAGCGTAAGTGATCTGAGACTAACATGAATACTGGCCAAATAACTACTATCTCTTTTTTTAGATTCAATGGTATCAATGCATATTGGGGATTTAACCAGATGCAATGGGCAATGAGGAAGCTCAAACATGTCCCCGGACTGGAATTCAGTCGGTATATGGGGAGTGGCGGGAAAAAAGGTTTTTCGAAAACTGTAAATTTCAATGTCTATGCTTTGCTCTGCGTCTGGAAAAGTGAGGCAGCAGCATTGGAGTTTTTTAAAAAATCCAGCACTTATGCTGAATTTGAGCATCGCTCCGAGGAGACTTGGACCATTTACATGGCCACCACACGTGCAATTGGAGCATGGTCAAAGGAAAACCCTTTTCGGGATTTCGAACCCTATCAGGGAGGTCCTGTAGCTGTCATTACCCGTGCAACAATCAAGTGGAGATTCCTTTTTAAGTTCTGGAAATATGTCCCGTCTGTCAGCGCTACTTTAGATCAACAGGAAGGACTTTTGTTTGCGATTGGGATAGGTGAATATCCTTGGTTCATGCAGGCTACATTTAGTTTATGGAAGGATTATGAATCCGTAAAAAAATATGCTTACAAAACCCATCATCATAGTGAAGTTGTAAAAAAGACCCGAGAACTGGGTTGGTATGCAGAAGAGATGTTTATCAATTTCACACCTTTGAAAAGCACTGGCAGCTGGGGAGGAAATTCTCCATTAGACCCATATTTGGGAGAATAATTTTTTAAATTTTCAGATTTCGATTGAAGCAGGGTATTTTTTTTATTTAAACATTCTGGTTATTTTGAGATGTTTATCAAAAGCCCACTCATCCCTATATGACCGCTTCACCTTCTATTTCTGGCAATTCTTTGCCAGGTCGTTATTTGGCTTTGGATGTATTCCGAGGCTTGACCATAGCACTTATGGTAGTGGTCAACACCCCTGGAAGCTGGAACACCCTTTATGCTCCTTTGGCCCATGCGTCTTGGCATGGATTTACGCTTACTGATCTCGTTTTCCCTACTTTTTTGTTTGTGGTAGGTAATGCCATGAGCTTCAGCATGAAAAGTTTAAATCAAATGGATCCTGGTGCATTTTTTAAAAAAATCACTAAAAGATCAGCAATCATTTTTTTGATTGGATGGGGATTAAATGCCTTTCCATTTGTTGGATATGGAGAAGAGGGAAGCTTACAGATGATCGACTGGACTTCTGTGAGGGTATTTGGTGTATTACAAAGAATAGCCTTGTGTTATTTCCTTGCTGCTATCGTACTTTATTATTTGGGAAAAAGAGGCGCTGCAATAGTAAGCACACTGATATTATTACTCTACTGGGGATTGATGTTTACTTTTGGGGACAGCAATGATCCTTATGCTTTGGCATCCAATGCCGCTTTGAAACTTGATCTTTGGTTACTCCCAGCTAAAAACCTTTACAGAGGTGAAGGAATACCTTTTGACCCTGAAGGTTTGCTGAGCACCTTACCCGCCATGGTCAATGTGATTGGGGGGTATATAGCAGGTTTTTATCTACAACGTAAAGGAAACAGCCCAACGTCAGTCAGAGTCCTACTTGTTGCCTCTCTGATATTGATAACAGTCGCACTGATCTGGAATCCGGCATTTCCTATCAACAAAAAGATTTGGACTAGTTCTTATGTTTTGCTTACCATAGGATTGGATTGTCTTATCCTCGCCCTCTTGGTTTTGATAATAGAGATTTGGAGATTAAAAAATTGGACATATCCACTGGAAGTTTTTGGAAGAAACCCTTTGGTACTCTACATGCTTTCAGGAATGATTATCAAAATCTTTTACATGATCCGCATTGGCAATGAAAGTCTTAAAAGCATCATTTATGAGGCTTTTTATGCAAGCTGGCTTTCACCCAAAAATGCCTCCTTCTTTTATGCTTTGAGTTATATGATGCTGATTTGGGCTATAGGCTATTGGATGGATCGCAAAAAAATCTATATCAAAGTCTAGTGACAGTCATACATCAATTTTTTCATTCTCCTTCGATTTCCTTAACCAATTCTGTGTACCAGTCCTCTCCATACTTGCGGATCAGTGCATCTTTAAGAAATTTATAAATAGGAACTCCAAGTTGGCTGCCAAGACTACAGGCGGGATTACACAATTCCCAACGGTCGTAATTCAATGCGTCAAATTGGTCATATTTGGTAATACGGATAGGATAAAGGTGGCAACTGATAGGTTTTTTAAAATTGATTTTCCCGTCCAGATAAGCCTGTTCAATACCACATTTTAAAATACCTTTTTGATCATAAAGGGAATATGCGCATTCCCTATTGTCGCCAATTGTTGGGGTACATTTATCTCCGTCTTTGTCGATTACCCATTTTCCTTGTCTTTCAATTGCTTCTTTACCTGCTTCAGTAAGGTATTCTTTCACAAGTGGATATATATCTTCCAGTATCTTGGTTTCTTCATCATCCAGTGGCGCACCGGAATCTCCTTCCACGCAGCATGCTCCTTTACACTTCTGCAGGTCACAGACAAAAAACTGGTCCTTGATATCATCACTGATTACCGCATTGTCAATTATAATCATAGCTATAGGCTTCGAGGTTCAAAGGTATACATTTTAAGGTACAGTAATCCCTCTGCAATAGAGGATTCAGGTGAGCTTCAAAGAAAAAATCTGTAAAAGCCTAAATTGGTTCAAATATTGACTGTTTAAGTCTGCTTCTAATTGTTTGACATATTTTAGAATGAGGTATTTCATTTCGGCTTTAACAGATTAAATAATGAGATATAGTTTAAAAAAAGGATATAAATGGCTCTCAATTTATTTTTTATGGGCCATAATACCTTTGACACTGGCCTATTTAGGTGAAATCCCTTTATACAGAACTTTTTGGAACGAGTTTGGGACAGCCTTAGGGTTGATAGGTTTAGGAATGTTTTGTGTACAATTTCTGTTTTCTGGAAGATTCACAGCAGTTGCACCAGAATTTGGAATGGACAATATCACCCAGTTTCACAAAGAAATGGGGATTATTTCCTTTTTTTTCATCCTCGCACATCCCATTATTCTACTCCTTGATCATCCTCCATTCCTTGCCTACTTGGATTTCAGGGTGATCCCTTTGCGGACTTTTGCCCTATTGTTGGCTTCAGCGGCATTGGTGGGGATAATGCTGGTCAGTCTGTGGCGCAAATACTTCGAATTGAGTTATGAACGATGGCGCCTGATACATGGAATTCTAGGTTTTTTGATAATTGGTGTAGGGTTGGGGCACGCATATCATGTGAGTCACTATATGGAACCTGCTTGGAAAAAAGTAATATTAGGTCTGTTTGTAGGGTTTAGCATATACCTATTGGCCTATACAAGGTTAATCCGTCCAAAGAAAAACAAAAACAAGGTATTTACAGTGGTAGATGTTAAAGCCGAAGAAGACTCCTGTTTTACGCTCACTTTGGAAGCCAGTTATGGCAAAAGAGTCGCCTTCAAACCGGGACAGTTTTTTTGGATTACCATTGGTGATACGCCTTTTTCCTTACAGCAACATCCTTTTTCAGTCTCTTCCAGTGCAGAAGAAGAAACCATATCCTTTACCATCAAGGCTTTAGGGGATTTTACCAACACCATAAAAGATATAAAAAATGGAGAAAAAGCATTTTTGGAAGGTCCATTTGGTTCTTTTGTTCCAAAAAAGAACCGAAACCTTTTTCTTTTGATGGGAGGTATAGGGGTCACTCCAGCTATGAGTATGATTCGAACTATAAAGGACAGGAAAAGTAAAGAAGAAATTATATTGCTCTATGGAAATAAAAATGAGCAAGATGTCCCATTCAAATCAGAGCTTGAACGCCTAAGTAAAGAGACAAAATTGAAAGTGGTACATATTCCTGAAGAACCTGAAGGAGAATGGGATGGTGAAAGTGGTTTTCTAGATAGTAACCTTATCAAAAAGTACCTACCTGAGGATCCTTCAACATTTGACTACTTCATTTGTGGCCCTGGTCCATTTATGGATATCGCAGAAATCGCCTTAAGAGACTTAGATTTAGACTGGCGAACGATTTATGCCGAACGTTTTGAAATAGTATGATATGATCAAAAAAAACAAAAACCTTCTTTTTTTAACAATACGGAGATATGGAGACCTTATTGGGATCTTATTAATCGCTATGATGCTGCTATTTGCAATCAGGCCTTTTTAGGCTCCTTTTTCCTTACATATACAGTCTTGGATAAAGATGCAATGATGCTTCCTTCTTGGTCAATAACCTCGCATGGAAAAGTATAGGTATTTTTCCCAACTTGATCAACTTCTGATTTGATGGCCGAAATAGTGGTTTTGTCAATAGCAAAAGTACCGTAAACCGTTCCTTTACCAGGCTTAACAAAATCAATAGATGCAGCTTTGTCCCATACAATATAAGATGGGCCTAGATTGATGAGGAGGATGAACATGAAAAATGGATCACACATGGCATAAAGGGACCCGCCAAATGCCGTGCCCACTAGATTTTTATTATACCAAGACAGCTTAAGTCTTACTTTAAAATAAGTAAAATCGGGACTATTCTCTATTACTTTGATTCCTGAAAAAAGAAATGGGGGGTAAAAATTAAGAAGTCTGATCAACCTCTTAAATTTCTTTTGTTTTGCAGTGTCCATTGTTTTTTATGTTTCTTGATAGCAAAAAAAGAACCGTCCTGAAAACAGGACGGTTCAACCCAGCACTATGAAGAAAAGCTTGTAAAGCCTTATGGTAGAAGAACAAGCATATTTTTAATTTGTTTATTTAAATCAGGATTATTTTCAAAAATTTTATTAATCCCGCTTATCCTAACCTTTACTGTGATGGAATGGGTTCACACAAGATTGTCTGTAAATATCATTTGAGTGCATTACGTAAAAAACACCAAACTTCTTCAAACATTAGCAACTGTTATCCCTGCCTTACTGTCATCTAATAAATAATTACGTTAACTTTGCCTAGTGCAAGCTGGCTTGTCGCTGTCCCAAATTTTGGGAGGGAGGAAAGTCCGGGCAACATAGAGCGCCATACTTCCTAACGGGAAGGGGTTCAACTGGTGACGGTTGAGCCACAGAAAGTGCCACAGAAAATATACCGTCCTAAACTTGGTCATACCGATAAAGGATAAGGGTGAAAAGGTGGGGTAAGAGCCCACCGCTTTGAGAGTGATTTCAAAGGCAGGGTAAACCTTATGGGTTGAAAGATCAAATAGGCTCCGGTCCAAGGGCTGCTCGTCCAATCCTCTTGAAGGAAACCGGAGTGGGTAGATCGATTGAACCTATCTGTGAAGATAGGTCTAGATAAATGACAGGCATTCTTTCGGTAACGAAAGGACACAGAACCCGGCTTATAGGCTTGCACTTTTATTTTCCATATTAACGAAGAATATGCCAAAAATCCTGATCATTGATGACGAACGGGTCATTCGAGCTACGCTCAAAGAAATTTTAGAATACGAAAAATATGAAATCGCTGAGGCTCAAGATGGAGAACAGGGTATCAAAATGATTCAGGAAGATGATTATGACCTTGTCCTTTGCGACGTCAAAATGCCCAAAATGGATGGCATCGAGGTATTGGAGCAAGTTGCTAAATTAGACAAACAGCCTCAGTTTATCATGATTTCAGCGCATGGGTCAATAGAAACAGCAGTTGAAGCAACCAAAAAAGGGGCCTTCGATTTCATCCCCAAACCTCCTGATCTTAACAGGCTCCTGCTTACCGTAAGGAATGCCCTTGAAAAAAAGAATCTTGTCTCTGAGACCAAAGTTCTTAAGAAAAAATTATCCCAAAAATTCGATATGGTTGGTCAGTCTCCGGCCATTGTTCGGGTAAAGGAAACTATAGAAAAGGTAGCCCCGACTGAAGCTCGAGTTTTGATAACAGGTCCAAATGGAACAGGTAAAGAACTTGTCGCACATTGGCTTCATCAAAAGAGCAACAGATCAGACGCCCCATTTATTGCAGTAAATTGTGCCGCCATCCCCTCTGAATTAATCGAAAGTGAGCTTTTCGGGCATGAAAAAGGGTCATTCACTTCTGCTGTAAAACAGCGCGTAGGTAAATTTGAACAAGCTGATGGAGGCACACTATTTTTGGATGAAATCGGAGACATGAGCTTATCTGCCCAATCCAAAGTACTTAGAGCGCTTCAGGAAAGTAAAATTACCCGAGTAGGTGGAGACAAAGACATAAAAGTCGATGTTCGGGTATTGGCAGCTACCAATAAAGACCTCAAAAAAGAAATTGAGGAAGGTAATTTCAGGGAAGATCTTTACCACAGACTGAGTGTAATCCTGATTCAGGTACCAGCTCTAAAAGACAGGAAAGAAGATATCCCTTTATTAGTGAACAAATTTCTGGAGGACATCGCCAAAGAATACGGCACAGCCAAAAAGGATATTTCTCCTCAAGCCATAACGCTACTTCAACAATCTCCTTGGACAGGAAATATCAGGGAACTTAGAAATGTAGTGGAAAGACTGGTGATTTTGGGTGAAAAAACCATCAGTCCGGATGATGTGAAAAAATATGCCGACTTTTAGAAGTCGGTATATTTTTTATCCTCGGACTTCTTTAGAATCCATCGCTTTAGAATAAGCAGGACAAGGCTTGCTTGAAGCGCATGAACTTAAAGCCAACAATCCTACTGCGAATACGAATATTGCTAATTTTTTCATAATTATAATTTTCACAAACCAAATATGTTTATTTCTCTTTTCAATACAAAATTAATTGACCATTAAATTGCACCCTCTTAAATCACTGTTGTCAAACCTCCCAAGCACTTCAATTTTATTTTCACTTATCGCTCTTCCCAAATCTTGTGTTTCCAAAAATGCACAAGAATGAAAATTGGCAAGATCAATAATATTCAAGCCTCCTGATTGTCTGGGTGATAAAGCAAAAGGATCATTGACGTCACGGAGTATAACGCGCATGGTAGGAGGCATAGTATAAATCCCCTCCCCTTTTGAATAGGCTTGGGACATCATTTCGGTCATACCATATTCAGAATGAATATGCTCTACTTTAAATTTATCCCTGAGTTTGCTATGGACATCTTCTCTGATCATCTCCTTTCTCCTTCCTTTCATCCCTCCTGTTTCCATGACAATAAGATTGGTCATTTCTGGAAATTCCCAATCACCTTCTGCCAGATCCAAAAGGGCAAAAGTGACGCCTAAGAGCAAAACTTTCCCTTCTTCTTCTTTTAGCAGTTTAAGCTTATCAATTAAATCTGCATGATTGTAAAGGTAAAATCCAGAATGTTTAGACCCTGAGCTTCTGATAAAATGGCTTGCCATACTCACCAATGAACTATCCTTTCTCTCTAGATAAGCAGGGAGCAATGCCAAAATATGATAATCTTTTATGCTACCGTATTCATTTTCAAACAAGTTGAGGGCATGTTGAAGATAAAAAGACTCCGACCAGTAATAATGTTTACTGGTAATCTGTCCAGTAGTACCACTACTTGCATAAAAACCCTCCATGCCACTGATAGGTCCGCAACTGACAGCATGATCTTTAAAAAAACGGATAGGTAGAAAAGGGATTTCATCTATCATTTTGACAGAAGATGGATTTATTTTTCTTGCCTGCAAATAGGCATGGTATATAGGATTTGCTTGCGCCTGAATTTCAAAAAGTTGCAACGCTTTTTCTTCAAAATCAATCTGTTGAAATTGAAGGATATGTTGCGCAAAACTTTTGAAATAATCCATCGTTTTATAATTTGTCTGAAATAAATTAAGCAAATTTACAGGTAGCCAATTTTGTGTAAATATAGAGGAGCATGACGAGTGTAAAAAATTATATCCTTCCGGTATTCCTTTGTTTCGCCGCCATTTCATGTATTTCTCCACCAGACAACTTTCCTACAGTTCCAGAAATTGCCTTTAGGGAGTTGCGCTTTGTCCCTACCAATTCAGCTGACTCCTTGATCGTCTCCATAGATTTTAAAGATGCAGAAGGGGATTTAGGGCTGAATGCAACTGATATTGACCCTCCCTTTAATCCTTTAATTTTTAAAAGAAATGCTTCAGGAGGGTTGATTTTTTACAGGGAAAGACCAGCAGATGCCCCATTGTTCAATCCATTGGACTGGGTAATCAATCCTCTTGTCAATAACACTACTGTTAGGGATACAGTCTGGGTAGAACAAAATCCCAACCACAACAATATCTTTGTCAAGTTTTTCATCAAAAGAGCCGGGGTTTATTCAGAATTTAGATGGGAGGATCCTCCTTTCTTCACCACCTTTAACGGACGCTTCCCTAGGATGCTCAACAGCAATGCCTCCCAAGCTGTGGAAGGAAGAATTGATTATGCGATGCTTTCTTTTGGATGGCCTTCCATTTTTAGAAATGACACCATTAGGGTTGATGTTTTTATTCAAGATCGTGCCTTAAACAAGAGCAATGTAGTCTCAAGTCCAGAAGTAACCTTGAATCAAATAACGCGAAGATGATTAAAAAAAAAAGCACCTTAATGGTGCTTTTTTTTTTAAATGATTCAGTAGATAGGCGGGAATTTTTCTGGATTTACTTCACTCATCATGGCATATACTTTTTCTACCAAATCATCAACAGATGGTTTGGAGAAGTAATCCCCATCAGAAGAATAAGCCGGCCTATGTGGTTTTGCTGCAATGGTCGCTGGCTCAGAATCCAAATAATAGTACCCTTTTTGTTCCTCCACAACCTTTTGCATCATATATGCCGAGGCCCCGCCAGGAACATCCTCATCTGCAAAGAGAACCCGGTTTGTTTTTTGGATTGAGTCAATTATGCTGTGGTTCACATCAAAAGGAAGGAGCGTTTGCACATCAATTACTTCTATTTCAATTCCCATATTTGCCAATTCCTCAGCTGCCTCAAGAACGATTTTCACCATTGACCCATAGGTAACCACAGTAAGGTCATGGCCAACACGCATGATTTCAGGTTGTCCTAGAGGCACTCTGAATTCACCAATATTAGAAGGCATTTTTTCTTTTAGCCTATAGCCGTTGAGGCATTCAATTACAAGAGCGGGTTCATCCGCTTTCATCAGGGTATTGTACATTCCAGCGGCCTGAGTCATATTCCGGGGCACACAAATATGCATTCCTCTTAAAGAATGTATGAGCATAGCTATCGGTGAACCAGCGTGCCATACACCTTCAAGCCTATGTCCTCTTGTCCTTACAATTAAAGGGGCCTTTTGACCTCCTTTTGTTCTATACTGCAAACTTGCCAGGTCGTCAGACAGGGTCATTAAGGCATAATGGATATAATCTAGGTATTGGATTTCAGCCATGGGGCGCAAGCCTCTCAATGCCGCACCAATTCCTTGCCCTATAATGGTAACTTCACGGATACTGGTATCAGACACACGAAGTTCACCATATTTAGCCTGCATTCCTGAAAAAGCCTGATTAACATCCCCAATCTTGCCCACATCTTCACCAAAGGCAAAAAATCTGGGATCATTGGCTAACATTTTATCAAAAGCAGCCTGTAAAACTTCTCTACCATCCACTAGAGGAGCCTCATCAGCATAAGTTACAGGTATTGGGGAGATGTTTTCAGCCCGTTCTTCAGATTCGCTATATAAATGGCTATTGTATCTGTCTTCATTTAATTTTTGCTGGTTTTCATACCAGTTTTTCAAGTCCCTTTTAACACTAATATCTTCTTTAGCCAGCATCCAAAGCGCTTTCCTTACTGAACTGATCACATCCTTTCTAATCGGATTTATTGTCTTGAGAAGTTCATCGGCGAGTTGAATAATTGCTACACGTTGGGTAGATTTTTCGGCTGTTGCTTTTAGTAAGGTTACGGCTTCAAGTAATTCATCCTTGATTACCCCTGCAAAAGCCTTCCAAGCAGCTTCTTTTTCCTGTTTGACAAATTGCTTTGCCTCAGACTCGATTTGATCCAGTTCTTCAATGGTGGCTGCCTCTGTTTCGATCAGGAAATTTTTAAACTGAAGCACACAATCCATTTTCTTTTCCCACTCCAGACGTTCAGTTGACTTGTAACGCTCGTGCGAGCCGGAGGTAGAATGTCCTTGTGGCTGGGTCATCTCTACAACATGTATCAAGACAGGAACATGTTCCTCCCTGGCAATGCGTGCGGCATTTTCATAAGTCCTATCAAGTGCTTCATAATCCCAGCCTTTGACCACAAATATTTCGTACCCCTTTTGATCATCATTTCGCTGGAGACCTTTTAGAATCTCTGAAATGCTCCCTTTGGTGGTGTGGTATTCATTGGAAACAGAGATTCCATACCCATCATCCCAAACAGAAATGATCATTGGTACCTGCAAGACACCTGCGGCATTGATCGCCTCAAAAAACATCCCTTCTGAAGTAGAGGCATTTCCTATAGTTCCCCATGCAACTTCATTTCCGTTGTTGCTGAATTGAGTCATATGACTCAGGCCAGGATTGTTCCGAAAAAGTTTCGAAGCATAAGCCAAACCCAACAGCTTAGGCATTTGACCTGCTGTGGGTGAAATATCTGCAGTAGAATTCTTCATGGAAGCCAAGTTCTTCCAACTTCCATCTTCATTCAAGGACCTAGTGGCGAAGTGTCCATTCATCAACCTTCCTGCTGAAGCAGGGTCAGCATCCACATCGGTATGTGCATATAGCTGGGCAAAATATTCCCTAACACTTAGGGCTCCTATTGCAAACATAAAAGTCTGATCACGATAGTAGCCAGCACGGAAATCCCCATCACGGAAATATTTGGCCATGGCTATCTGCGCAATCTCCTTACCGTCACCGAAAATGCCAAACTTGGCTTTTCCCATGAAGACTTCCTTACGCCCCATCAAAGAGGCCTGCCTGCTTACCTGCGCGAGTTTATAATCTTCAAGAAGTTGGTCCCTGTCAAAGATTCGTGACTTCTTGTTTTTCGAATATATTGCCACTTTTGTCATGTTAATGTAATCAATAAAGCTAATTTGGGTTTGTGCACACAAAGTACAAGTATTTCAAAAATAAGGATTTTTGTGATTTATACAAACTCTAAAACAGAATAAAAATAATTTTTTATACCAATAAAATCTTATTTAAATCTGTATTTTTTATTTTAAAAAAATTAAATTTTGTATAAAAAGTTAATTCTTTCGAATTACCCTTGTATTGAACTCCTTTTGCAATATAAAAACC
>DAIPZN010000126.1:0-11208 GCA_036782195.1 Cyclobacteriaceae bacterium
GGATATTCCTTAAGTTTACTGAAATTGTTTGTCTCTATTCTTCCAAAATGAAAAAGATTTTAATAACCGGTGGAGCCGGTTACATCGGTTCCCATACAGCTGTCGAATTGGTCAATGCCGGGTATGAGCCCATAATAATTGATAATTTTTCTAATGCTGAAAAAAGCACACTTGAAGGCCTCAAAAACATCTTGGGCAGGGAAATTACCTGCTACGAAGGTGATTGCAATGATCAGGAATTGATGGATGAAATTTTTTCCATCAATCAAATTGAAGGTGTAATTCATTTTGCAGCTTTTAAGGCTGTTGGTGAAAGCACACAATTCCCACTCAAATATTATTCGAACAACATCATTTCCCTGCTTATTCTGCTGGAAACAATGAAAAAATATGGAGTTAAAAATCTGGTTTTTTCCTCCTCCTGTACTGTTTATGGCCAGCCAGCCCAACTTCCTGTCACAGAGGATACCCCAAGACAAGAAGCAGAAAGTCCATACGGCAACACCAAAAAAATCTGTGAGGATATCTTGAAGGATTTTACTATAAGTAAATCCGGTTCAAGGTTGATCGCATTGCGTTATTTTAATCCCATTGGCGCGCATAAAAGCAGTGAAATCGGTGAACTTCCTATTGGTGTTCCTGCGAATTTGGTTCCTTTTATCACACAAACTGCAGCTGGATGGAGAGAAAAGCTGACAGTGTTTGGAGATGACTATGACACTTCTGATGGTAGCTGTATCAGGGATTATATCCATGTGGTGGATCTTGCAGCTGCTCATGTGAAAGCCATCAGCTATCTTGATGAACAACCTGATGATTTTTATGACATCTTCAATGTAGGGACAGGCAATGGCAATACGGTTCTTGAAGTGATTAAAGCATTTGAGAAAGTCAGTGGACAATCCTTAAATTATAGCATAGGACCAAGAAGAAGTGGGGATGTTGTCAAAGTGTGGGCTGATACAAGCAAAATCAACAAGGTTTTAGGCTGGAAACCAAAATTTGATTTAGAAACAGCATTATTAGACTCTTGGAATTGGCAGAAAAAACTACCTAAACCTGATAAACCATGAATCCCATAAAAATTCTCGTAGTAGGATGTGGCAATATGGGTGCCTCACATGCCACAGCCTACCATCAGATGGCAGAATTCCAGATCTGTGGACTGGTGGCAAGGGGAAAAAGTAAAGAGATTTTAAATCAGAAACTAGGCGCATCCTATCCCCTATTTGAAGATTTTCAAGAAGCCCTTGCTGCTACTTCACCAGATGCTGTGTGTATTTCTACATACCCAGACACCCATGAAGCATTCGCCATCAAGGCTCTTGAATCCGGCTGCCATGTTTTTATTGAAAAACCACTTGCAGCTACGATAGAAGGCTCGGAGAAAATTATTGAGGCTGCAAAAAAAGCTAACAAGAAAGTCGTGGTAGGCTATATCCTTCGGCACCACCCTTCCTGGATGAGATTTATTGAAGAAGCACGCAAGATGGGTAAACCCCTTGTCATGCGGATGAACCTCAACCAACAAAGTCATGGTTTTATGTGGGATGTGCATCGCAATCTCATGGAAAGCTTAAGCCCGATTGTAGACTGTGGCGTCCATTACATTGATGTCATGTGCCAAATGACAAGATCCAAACCAGTAGCTGTGACCGCAATTGGAGCAAGATTGACTGATGATATTCCGGACGGCAATTATAACTACGGTCAGTTGCAAATCAGATTTGAAGACGGTTCTGTGGGCTGGTATGAAGCGGGTTGGGGACCAATGGTCAGTGACAACGCTTTTTTTATTAAAGATGTCTTCGGTCCAAAGGGTGCTGTCTCCATAGTAGCGAAGGAAGCATCAAGTGCCGGTAAATCCGATCACGTAGATGCCCACACCAAAACGGAAAGCATCAAAATCCACCATGCCGACATTGACTCAAACAACATGTTTGTCAAAGCAGATGAATGGATAGATCTCAAAGATGAGCCAAGCCACCAAGAGCTATGCAATCGGGAACAGGCATATTTTCTAAAAGCCATCCAAGAAAACCTGGATCTCACTACCCATTTAGAAGATGCACTGAACAGCCTGAAAATCGCCTTTGCTTGTGACACCTCAGTCAAAACAGGCCAACCTGTAAAACTTTAAAATGCCTGTGGCTGGAAAAAGTAAAATTTTTCCAGCCTTTTTATTTGAACCTGACCGTAACTTAAATTACTCCTCCCCTGCTCCTATTCCTCATTTTTCCACAGAGGGCAATTGTATTGGTTTTATAGGTTTTTATTTGTACGTTGGAAGCTAAGATTAAAAACCATCCCCGTTCATGAACCCAAAAATCGTTGTTGTAACAGGAGGTGCTAGCGGAATAGGTCTAGCGATTACCGAACTGTTTGCCAGCAAAGGACATCAAGTCATAGTTTTTGACTACAATTCAACAAATGGAGAAGCTGTTAAGAACCGATTGTTGAAAGCAGGCCAGTCAATTCAATTTATTCCTTGCGACGTCTCTGACATCAATTCTGTTGCCCAGGCTTTCGAACACATACCCCATCTTGATGTTTTGGTCAATAACGCGGGAGTGTCTCATATCGGGAATATTGAAACAACAGAAGAAGCCGATTTTGACCGTCTTTTTCAAATCAATGTCAAAGGTGTCTATACCTGTAGTAAATATGCCATTGAAAAGCTTAAGGCAAATGGAGGCGGAACTATTATCAATATGTGTTCAGTAGCCGCAACCATTGGTTTGCAAGATAGATTCGCCTACTCTATGACCAAAGGAGCTGTACTTTCAATGACGCTTTCCATTGCCAGAGATTATGTGGCTGACCAGATCAGATGCAATTGCATCTCCCCAGGTCGGGTTCATACCCCTTTTGTAGACGGGTTTCTAGCCAAAAACTATCCTGGAAAGGAAGCTGAAATGTTTGCCAAACTCGCCGCAACTCAGCCTATAGGCAGAATGGGAAAACCGGATGAAATAGCTGCGATGGTTTATTACCTAGCTTCAGATGATGCAACATTTATTACTGGCAGCAACTTCTTTATAGATGGAGGTTTTATGGGCCTTAAAGCTTAACATCCCACACATAACAATACACATCACATCACAACAAACCTATGAAACTAATTAGATTCGGAGAACCTGGAAAAGAAAAGCCAGGCATTTACTTAGATGGTAAAATAGTCGACTGCAGCAATTTTGGTGAAGATTGGTCAGAGGCTTTTTTTGAACAAGATGGTTTAAAACGACTCGAGAAATGGCTTGAATCAAACAAACATAATGTACAGGAAATCAATGAAGAAACACGTATTGGCTCACCTATTACAAGACCATCCAAAATCATCTGTGTAGGCCTAAATTACAGACTACATGCCTTAGAATCCGGCATGGCTGTACCAGAAGTTCCTATCTTATTTATGAAAGCCACTTCTTCTTTGTGTGGACCTTTTGATGACATCATCATTCCTAAAAATTCCACCAAGACCGACTGGGAAGTTGAGCTTGCTGTAATCATTGGCAAGAAAGCTTCTTATGTAGAAAAGGATGAAGCCATGGAATATGTTGCAGGCTATTGCCTCCACAATGACGTCTCTGAAAGAGACTTCCAATTACACCATGGAGGCCAATGGGTAAAAGGCAAAAGCGCCGATCATTTTGCTCCTTTAGGTCCCTATCTTGTCACTAAAGATGAAATTCATGACCCCCATCAATTGAGGTTATGGCTATCCGTCAATGATGAAATGCTTCAGGACAGCAGCACCTCAGATCTTGTTTTTGACATCCCTACTCTTGTCTCTTACATCAGCCAATACATGACATTGCTGCCGGGTGATGTGATTTCCACTGGTACTCCATCTGGAGTGGGACTGGGATTGAAACCACCAAGATATCTTCAGCCGGGTGATGTGGTGAAACTGGGAATAGACGGCCTTGGTGTTGCACAACAAACAGCTGTTGCGTACAAGGGTTGACCGAAGTTCAAATCAAAAGATACATCAGCATTCAAACAAGAAATGGACTTAAAACTTCAGGATAAGGTATTTCTGGTGTCAGGTGGCGCAAAAGGGATTGGTGCAGCCATAAGCCTTACGCTTGCCGAGGAAGGTGCTATTCCGGTATTCATTGATCCTTCCGAAGAGGCAGGAAATACCCTCTTGCAAAAAATTCACCTAACAGGACAGAAGGGACTGCAGATCAAAAAACGTCTCAATACACCAGAGGATGCACATTCAGCTGTACAGGTTGCATTAAATCATTTCGGGCGAATCGATGGGGTAATCAATAATGCAGGTGCAAATGATGGAGTGGGGTTGGAAAGAGGAAATCCAGATGCATTTCGCAGGTCAATTGAAAAAAACCTATGCCATTATTACGATTTGGTTCATCATGCCCTTCCCTATCTCAAACAATACCAAGGATGCATAATTAACATCAGCAGTAAAACAGCTGTAACCGGTCAAGGAAATACCTCCGGTTATACAGCCGCCAAAGGTGCGCAACTGAGCTTGACTAGGGAATGGGCAGTAGAGCTTCTTCCCTATGGGATCAGGGTAAATGCTGTTATTCCTGCTGAAGTAATGACACCACTGTACAACCAATACCTGCAAACCTTTGATGATCCGGAAAAGGCTTTGAACGATATTCAAAAAAGAATACCTCTAGGGCAGCGCATGACTACAGCTGAAGAAATCGCCGCTGCAGTAGTTTTCCTGCTTTCTCCTAGAGCTTCCCACATCACCGGTCAACATATCTTTGTAGATGGTGGATACACACATCTCGACCGTGCAATTGGTATCTAATTCAAGCATAATGAAAAAATCAAACCTCCTGCCCAAAACCCTGCTTCTGCCTTTTGTCCTGATCACATCTTTATTCGCCCTATGGGGATTTGCCAATGACATCACCAATCCCATGGTTGCGGCATTTAAGCGTGTACTGGAGTTGAACAACGTTCAAGCCTCTTTGGTACAGATGGCTTTTTATGGAGGTTATTTCACAATGGCACTTCCGGCAGCCATGTTTATCAAAAAGTACAACTACAAGACAGGTGTTTTGATCGGTCTGGGTTTATATGCTTTTGGAGCACTGTTGTTCTATCCTGCTGCTGCTTGGGAAAGCTATTTCTTTTTCCTAGTGGCTTTGTATATCCTTACATTTGGCTTGGCCTTTTTAGAGACAACAGCCAACCCATATATCCTTTCCATGGGACCTGAAGCCACTGCGACGCAGCGGTTAAATCTCGCCCAGGCATTCAACCCAATGGGGGCTTTAGCTGGCTTATTTGTAGCCAAAGAGTTTATACTCAATGCACTACAGTCGAACAACCTTGATGCATCAGGCAATCTCATCTATCCTACTTTGGATGAAGGGGCTAAGGCTATCATCAGAACCAATGATTTATTGGTCATCAGAAATCCATATGTGCTATTGGGAATCGTGGTAATCGGCATGTTCCTAATTATAGCAATAGTGAAAATGCCTGAGAATAAAACCAACAACGGAAAGTTGGATTTTATGCCTGCAATGAAACGACTGATGAAAAACAAGGGTTTTGTGGAAGGTGTAATCGCACAGATGTTTTATGTAGGTGCCCAGATCATGGTTTGGACCTATATCTACCAATATGCCGAAACCCTAGGCATTCCAAACGCCTCTGCAGTGAATTATGCCTATGCTGCCTTATTTCTTTTTTTAGTAGGAAGATGGATTTGTACCTTTCTGTTCAGGTATTTCCCTCCTGCCACCTTGCTGTTCTACTTCGCTATACTTGCGGGTTGCTTCACTTTGGGTGCCATTTTCATTACGGGTATGTATGGGCTTTATTCCCTTGTAGGCATCTCCTTTGCAATGTCCCTGATGTTTCCGACCATCTATGGCATTGCGCTTGAAGGCTTGGGAGAAGATGGAAAATACGGCGCGGCTTTTCTGGTGATGGCGATTGTTGGAGGTGCGATTATGCCTACGCTTCAAGGCGCCATCCTGGACCTTGGTGGCCCATCTTATGATGATATTCAAATCTTCGGAGTCTCAGAAGTCAATTTCTCCTTTGCCCTGCCTTTGCTCTGTTTTGTGGTAGTGGGTGTCTTTGGATGGAGAAGACTCTCTCCGCAAAGGCTGTGAGGAGTAGTATTTTGTTTTAGCGCCTTGTTTCATTTTGCTTATCTTTGCAATTCGTTAAACAAGAACATACATGATTTCAGTTGATAATCTTTCGCTAAAGTTTGGCAAAAGAACCCTTTTTGAGGAGGTTAATCTCAAATTTACACCAGGCAACTGCTACGGTGTAATCGGTGCCAATGGTGCCGGAAAATCTACATTTTTGAAGATATTATCTGGTGAAGTTGACAGCACTTCTGGTGCCATCAATATTACTCCCGGACAGCGGATGGCTGTTTTGAGTCAAAACCATTTCCAGTTTGATGAATTTGAAGTGCTCAAAACCGTCATTATGGGGCATAAAAAATTATATGCCATCATGTCTGAAAAGGATAACATATACATGAAGGCCGACTTTACAGAGGAAGACGGCATCCGTGCCTCTGAATTGGAAGCAGAATTTGCCGAAATGGACGGGTGGAATGCAGAGTCAGATGCTGCGGCGCTTTTATCAGGCCTGGGTATTTCTGAGGATTTACACTACATGCAGATGAAAGACCTAGCCGGTAATCAAAAAGTAAGGGTGCTCCTAGCCCAAGCCTTATTTGGCAACCCAGACATTCTGATTCTTGATGAACCTACCAATGACCTTGATGCAGAAACCATCAACTGGCTGGAGGACTTCTTGGTAAATTTCAAAAACCTTGTGATTGTAGTGTCTCACGATAGGCACTTTCTGGATTCGGTCGCTACCCACATCGTCGATATAGACTTTGGGAAAATCAGGATTTATTCGGGCAATTATACCTTCTGGTACGAATCCTCCCAACTTGCTGCCAAGCAAAAATCCGATCAAAATAAAAAGGTTGAGGAGAAAAGGAAAGAACTGCAGGAATTTATCATGCGATTCTCCGCCAACGTGGCTAAATCCAAGCAGGCTACGGCTAGAAAGAAAATGTTGGAAAAACTCAATGTCGACGACATCCAACCTTCAACAAGAAAATATCCTGGCATCATCTTCAAGCCCGAAAGAGAAGCAGGTGATCAGATCCTACTTACCGAAGGCCTTGAACTTAAGGATGACAATACCGTCTATTTCACAGATGTGAACCTTATGGTAGACAAAGGTGATAAAATAGCCTTCATCTCCAAGACCAAACAGGCTGTAACGAAGTTCTTCCAGACCATTATGGAGGAGGTACCAAAACAAAAAGGAACCTTCCGATGGGGTGTCACTATCAATAAAGCCTATCTTCCCAATGACAACTCCAAGTTTTTTGAGACGGATTTGAACCTGATCGATTGGTTAAGACAGTTTTCAGCCAATCAGGAAGAAGCATACGTAAGGACCTTTTTAGGAAGGATGCTCTTTACAGGTGAAGAAACACTTAAAAAATGTACTGTACTTTCAGGAGGTGAAAAAGTTCGCTGTATGGTTTCTAAAATGATGCTACAGAACCCAAACCTCTTGGTGATGGATGAACCCACCAACCACCTTGACTTGGAGTCAATCACTGCTTTTAACAATGCCATTGTTGATTTTAACGGGACTGTCTTGATGACTTCTTATGATCATGCATTTGTCCAGTCAAGTGCCAACAGGATTATTGAGTTTACACCTAAAGGAACAATTGACCGCAGAATGCCTTATGACGACTATTTGGAAAGCGAAGAAATAAAGGCAATCCGTCAAAAAATGTACAGTTAAATTGACCTGTCAGCTTGCTACTCACAGCCATCATCATATATCTCCTGATTACGGTAGCAATTGGCGCCTGGTCATCTAAACTGGTCAAAAACTCCAGTGACTTTGTATTGGCAGGCAGGCAGTTACCTTTGTTTCTGTCTGCTTCTGCCCTATTTGCTACCTGGTTTGGATCCGAGACCATATTCGGTGCATCTTCGGAGTATCTCGAATCAGGACTTCAAGGCGTCATTGAAGATCCATTTGGTGGTGCCCTTTGCCTGATGCTATTTGGCATGTTTTTCTTGCGTCCTATGTACCGCATGAATGTCTTGACCTTAGGGGACGTATATAAGCGGATCTTTGGTAAAAGGGTTGAATTTTTTGCCTCTATATTTATGGTGCCAGCCTATTTTGGCTATGTAGCTGCCCAGCTAGTTGCCCTGGCTCTTATTTTCAGTACAGTAACAGATATTAGTATTGCCAATGGAATCATCATCAGTGCTGGAATTGTAGTTTTCTATACCTTTCTTGGAGGCATGTGGGCAGTATCCATTACTGACTTCATCCAGACTTCTTTGATTGTTGTGGGTCTGATCTGGGTGGCCATATTGGTAGCAAGCAAAGCTGGAGGAGTCATGCCTATTCTTAATTCAGCTCCAGAGGGCAGCTTCCAGTTTCTACCAGACACCAATACTGTTTCATGGCTCAATTACCTTGGAGCCTGGATGATTTTGGGCTTAGGCAGTATTCCTAGTCAAGACATCTATCAGCGTGTCATGTCGGCCAAATCTGAAAAGGTGGCAATTCATTCAACCTACTTGGCTGCCGGCTTTTACCTGACTATTGGTCTATTGCCGCTCTTTATTGCTCTTGGAGCCAAATATCTTTATCCAGAACTTTATCTTGAAAACAAACAATTGCTCTTGCCTACAATGGTACTCAGGCACAGTGGAATCCATGTGCAAATACTCTTTTTCGGAGCATTGATCTCAGCAATTATGAGTACAACAAGTTCAGGATTGCTTGCACCTTCCGCTATTATCTCCGAAAACCTAATCCGTCCGTTTTTTGGAGCAAAACTAAAAGACAAACACTTCCTTTGGATCCTGAGGTTCAATATCATTACTGTAGCCATTATCGCAACAGTCATGGCCCAATGGAAAACCAATATTTATGAGCTGGTAGCAGGTGCATCCATTCTGCTTTTGGTGTCACTATTTGTACCTTTGGCTGCAGGGCTTTATTGGAAAAGAGCCTCCGAAATGGGTGCTTTGATGTCAATTGTTTTTGGCATGATTGCATATCTGGGTTTGCAGACAGTTGATTTGCCGGTTTATGCCCATGTTCCAGCTTTAGGGGTAAGTACCGTTTTCATGGTACTTGGTTCCCTGATTTTCCCAAAACAAAAACACAGACATGATACCATACCCAAAAATTTATCTGCTTAAAGGCAAAGAAATCTCGAGTAAAAGAAGGCACCATTGGATTTTTTCAGGTGCAATTGCCAAAAAAGCTGATTCTTTAGAAAATGGGGACCTTGTACAGGTATTCAGCTTCAAAAATGAATTTTTAGGAATTGGACACTACCAAAACGGATCAATCATGGTCCGGTTAATTAGTTTTGAAGAAAAGCCTATTGACCATGAATTTTGGCTTCAGCAATTGACTTCAGCTTACAAAGTCCGCAAACAATTAGGATTGGTAGACAATCCTGACACGAATGTCTATAGGCTACTTCATGGTGAAGGTGACGGACTTCCAGGTTTGATCATTGATTTTTACAACGGAACAGCAGTTATTCAGGCGCATCACGTTGGAATGCATAGACACGTGGAAGAAATCTCAAAGGCTTTGCAACAAATCTACGGTCCTGCCTTAAAAGCCGTATTTGACAAATCAGCTGAGACCTTACCCAAAACCGGGTTTGATACAGCAAACAAATTGCTTTTTGGTACTCCAGAAACTTCCGAGGTTCTTGAATACGGCAGCAAGTTTAAAATTGATTGGGAAAAAGGTCAAAAAACCGGTTTTTTTGTTGACCAGAGGGAAAACAGACATCTACTTGGCAAATACAGTAAAGGCAAAAAAGTCTTAAATACTTTCTGCTATTCAGGAGGTTTTTCCATAGCTGCCTTACAAGCTGGGGCGGCTGAGGTGCATTCAGTGGACATTTCCCAAAAAGCCATAGAGCTGACAGATCTCAATCTATCACTTAATCCAAATTGTGCAGGGAAGCATCAGTCCATAGTTGCTGATGTGATCAAATATATCCGTGAAATTGATTTGGATTATGATATCATTGTGCTTGATCCTCCTGCATTTGCTAAAAACATCAAATCCCGGCATAATGCTGTCCAAGCTTATAAAAGGCTCAACGGTGAAGCACTGAAAAAAATTAAAAGCGGAGGAATTCTCTTTACGTTTTCCTGTTCACAAGTAGTGGACAAATACCTCTTCAGCAATACTTTGGTTGCAGCAGCAATGGAAGTAGGCAGGAATGTCAGGATTCTGCACTACTTATCCCAACCTGGAGACCATCCCATCAACATGTTCCATCCCGAAACAGAGTATCTCAAGGGTTTGGTATTGTATGTGGAATAAAGGTGATAAGCTTCAAAAGAAGTTTTTCCGGATCTTTGCCATCAATGTGGCGAAGAAGCTTTAATTTTAAACAAAAAATATAGCTTTATGTATACAGGTATCAAGCATCTTCATTCAGGATTGGCCTATGTGGCCTTAGCGGCTCTTGTTTTGATTATTATTTATGCGCTGATAGGTTCTCTAACAAATAAAAGTTTCACGGAAAAAGACCGAAAAATAGCCTTGATCGGATTCATTTTGGCCCACGTTCAATTATTGGTCGGATTAGTTTTATACTTCATCAGCCCACTAGGTTTCTCCCTCCTTACTGGCGGAGGGGCCATGTCTGATTCTTTTGCTAGACTTACTGCCCTTGAACATCCTTTGATTAACATTCTTGCTATCGTCTTGATCAGCGTAGGATATATCAGAGCCAAAAAATCAGGTGAGAGTCGTGCGAGGTTTAGAAGTGTCTACATGCTTTATGCAGTAGGTTTGGTCCTGATACTGTCAAGAATCCCTTGGGCCAATTGGTTAGGTTGAAAAATATTGTATCCATAAAAAAAGAGGAAGGTCAAACCTTCCTCTTTTTTTATGCCTATTTCAGCTTTTCATTATTTCTGTGCCTATCAATATCACGGATGTTTTTCTTTTCAAAATTCTTGGCCAAGGCCGAAGTAAGATCTATTCCGGTTTGATTGGCCAAGCAGATTAATACCCAAAGTACATCAGCCATTTCATCACCAAGGTCTTTATCCAAGTCTGATTTTTTAAAAGATTGCTCTCCAAATTTTCGGGCCATTATCCTTGCAAGCTCCCCCACTTCTTCCATCAGAATAGCTGTATTGG
>DAIPZN010000127.1:0-11114 GCA_036782195.1 Cyclobacteriaceae bacterium
GATTTTGAGGATTGGGGGCAAAGGCTGCAGAAGTGGCAAGGGTGGCCATTTCAAAAAAGCCTGCTTTTTCGATTTGATCAGGTGTCATTTTTTCCAGTCTGGCCATCAGTTCCGCATTGTCTGTTGCCCCACCGTCCATGCAGCAGGGGCTGAGCGCATAAATGGCGGCAAACACATCCGGATTTCTCATGCCCAGGCGGAGTGTACCGTATCCGCCCATGGAGTGACCGGCGAGTCCGCGGCTGTTTTTGTTGGCCAGGGTCCGGTAGTTGGCATCTATATGCCGGACCAGCTCTTTGGTCACAAAAGTCTCCCAGTCCCCGACGGTTGCCGAACTGGCATACATGCTGCCTTTGAAGCGGTTGTAGGCATTGGGCATGACTACGATCATTTCTTTGGAAAGTCCATCGGCTATGGACTGTTCGATGACTGTCTGCAGGTTGATCCAGTGGCTTTCCCAGCCAAACCACTGCGAGTCGGTGTCTGTAAAGCCGTGCAGCATGTACAGCACGGGGTATCGGTTGTCGGGATTGGAGTTGTAGGAGGGAGGCAGGTATACGGTCACGTCCCGCTCGGCAGGATCCCCGATCAGATTGCCTTCCAGTGCAGCACTTCTGATTTTGATGCGCTCTTTGGTACCCTGTTGGGCAAAGGAAAAGGTCCAGCTGAGAAACATCAGCAGGACAAATGGGAAGAACTTCTTCATAGGTCTAGGGTTTAAGGTTGGACTAAATATCTTGATTTTTTCGGAATTCAGTCGTTGAATCTGAGGTAATAATCAAAGAACGGCAGCAGTTGGTTGGGCAAACGGCCATCTTCCGTATAGATGTTGTCCGTATGCGTACCGATGTACTCTTCCGCAAAATGGGTGATGCCTACGTTCTCCAGCCGCTGGCTGAACATCCCGCACATGATGGTAAAGCGGTCTCCGGAATTCCTGCCCCAGTCCAGTTTGATAGCCTTCAGCTTTTTGAGGTTGTCGAGATGGTCGTCGATCATGTGCAGGGGAAGGTTGGCATACCACTTTGCCAGGACAGCCTCGTCCGTGATCAGCTTATTACCCTCATACCTGAAAGGCAGGTCACAGTAGAAGGGCGGCTTGTCCGGATTGGGTGACCATGATCTTCCAAAGGCCATGATGACTTTGCCGAAGTAGGTTTGGTTCAGTTCCTCCAGAGTTTTGATCCTGGACAGCTCGCGGAAGGTGTCGCTGTTGGGACCATATTCCCGCACAATGGTCAGGGCACCCGGGCTCAGCGCATAGACCGTGCTGAAAATGTCAGGATGGTGCATGGCGAGCTTCAGTGCCCCATATCCCCCCATGCTGTGTCCGGTGATGCCCCTGCTGTCTTTGTCGGGTATGGTCCGGTAGGTCTCATCCACATAACGGACCAGGTCAAAGGCGGTAAAATCCTCCCAGTTGCCAAACAGACCTGAGTTGCTGTAAAAGCTGCCGTCATAGCTGGTTTTCTGGTCCGGAACCACCATGATAAAGGGCCGGATCCTGCGGTTTGCGATCGCAAAATCCAGAAGGCCTGCCATGTGCTGCAGCATGCGGTTGTCACCCGTAAAGCCATGCAGGAAGTAAATCACCGGATAGCGCTGATTGCTGCCATGGTACCCCGGTGGCAGATAGACAGAGACGGCCCTGTTAGGATCTTCCCCCATTTTGTTTTCCAGGTTTTTTGAATGCAGGGAGGTGGTCACTACCTCGCCTTTTGTCACCTGGGCTTTGGCTTGATTGGCACCGCAGATCAAACCACCGGTCAGCACCCAGAGGATCAGTATCCGCAGTATTGGCTTTTCTATCGGCATATTTTCAGGTATGAGCTTTTATAAAAGTTATTGTCTCACTTTGTGAAAATAGAAAAGGAAAAAATCAAATCCTACTGCGGATACATCAAGGAATGCATTTCCGGCCTACCAAACATATCCAAAGGTTAAGAAGAGGTGGTAGCTGGCATTATTCAGACCTTAGACTTTCTACCGGATTGGCCAGCGCGGCCCTGACTGATTGAAAGCCGATGGAGCAGCTTGCGATCAACAGGGCAGACAATCCGGCTAGCGCAAAAATCCACCAAGACAAATCAATCTTATAGGCAAAATCCATCAACCAACTGTCCATGGCATACCAGCCCATGGGTATGGCGATTGCAATTGCTGCCAAAATCCACATCCCGAAATCCCAGGAAAGCATCAGGATGACCTGAAGGCCTGATGCACCCAGTACTTTGCGGATGCCGATTTCCTTGGTACGTTGTCCTGCCATCAGTGCAGCCATGCCAAACAGGCCGAGTGACGCAACCAGAATGGAAACCAAAGTGAAATAGCGGAATAACTCCCCGAGCTTCAGTTCACTGCTGTAGAGCCGGTCGTATTCCTCACTCAATAGACCATACTCAAAGGGATAGACCGTGTGTTGGTTGTGGACTTTTTTAATGGATGCAAGGGTTTGCGAAAGATTCTCCGATTGAACTTTAAGGGAAATGTATCTGCCCCGGGAATTGGAATGGCTGATCATGAGGGGTTGGATGGGCAGATGCATGGACAGCATGTGAAAGTCCGATACAACTCCTATGATGGTTTTTGTGCCCCAGGCATCAATCTGTTGGCCAATGGCATCTTCGACGCTATATCCAAGTGCCTTTACAGCCGATTCATTGAGGATACAGCTTTCATTCTCATCAGTGGTGGATCCTTCGCCGAATGTCCTTCCTGTCAGCAGATTCAACCCGAACACTTCCATGAATTCAGCACCTACGGTCCATTGGTATACGGAAATCTGTTCAGTGTCTCCAGGAGTTTTTTTCATCAGGGTGCTAGAGGTGATATTGGACGGGAGGCTGGTGCTGATTGTCGCTGCCAGGACACCCGGGTCTTGCTTCCATTCATTGACCAGGGTAGGGATTTTGCTCAGGAGTGTCCGGTCCTTCAACAGAAATGTGACGACGTTTTCTTTGTCAAATCCCAGTTCCTTGTTTTTGACAAAGTCCAGCTGTCTGTAAATGACGACACTGCTGATGATCAAGACTATGGAAGCTACAAACTGGAAGACGATCAAGAGTTTTTGAATGCTGATCCCAGACAGTTTTCCCGCGGTTTTTGATTTGAAAATATCCATGGGTTTAAGGGATGAAAGCAAGAATGCGGGATACCCTCCCGACAGCAGGCCCACTGACAGAACGAGGACCACAATGCCCGGCAGCAGCCACGGATCGGAAAGGAATTCCATTTCTATGGGCCTGTCCACGATTTGTCCAAAGTATGGCAGGAAAGCCATGCATAAACCCAGTGCCAGAACCAATGCGAAAAGACTGATCAATACAGATTCACCCAAAAACTGCTCAATGAGCTGGCGGCGTGCCGCTCCCACTACCTTACGAAGGCCCACCTCCCGGGCCCGGTTGACAGACCGGGCCACTGCCAAGTTCATGTAATTGATACAGGCCAGCAGCAACACGATCAGGGCAGCGGCTGCATAAGCATAGATGGCTTTCAGGTTACCTTTTTGTCCCAGGTCAAAATTGACATCTGACTGAAAATATGAGGCAGTCAGCGGTTGGATGTAATATTTGTCCTTGAAAGGATAATCCCCAAAATCATCAGTGGACTGATACTTTTGGAGCAGGTCAGCCAGTTTGTCCTCCACTGCATCCGGATCTGCATCCGGCCTCAATTCAAAGAAAGTATGAAAGGAATTGTTGGTCCAACCGGTCCGCTTGATTTCTTCTGCATAAAAATCATTGTACAGCAGATGGATCACAAAACTGTATTTCAGGGAAGAGTTCAACGGTGGGTCTGCAATGACGCCGGTTACAAAAAAAGCTTTTTCGCTGTCCTGATAGGAGATGGGCTTGCCTATAGGGTTCTGATTCCCGAATATGGCCTCTGCCAGGGACCGGGTCAGGACGATGCTTTGTCCATCTGCCAATGCTGTCCCGGGATCCCCCTCCAGAAACTGAATTTTGAAAACCTTAAAAAACCCGGCATCACCGGCAAGTCCTTCCTGCCAGGTATTTTCCTCACCTGAAGCCAATAGACCGGCTGTTTTTTCCACTGCGGTAGCATGGGCCAATTCGGGGAGTTCTTCCTGCATGACCGAAGCCAGCTGTGCAGGCGTTAAGGCAAAATAATCCGTTCCCAAAAACACATTACCCGTCTGTTGCTGGTATACACGGTAGATCCGGTCATAATCGGGATAGAACCTGTCATAGGAAAATTCATGCTTTACATACAGCAAAATGGTCAAAAAGCAGGTAAGCCCCAAAGCCAAACCTCCGATATTGATAGCTGCATATCCTTTGTTTTTTACCAGATTCCTCCATCCGATTTTTAAATAACTTCTGTACATACCATAATTGGGTTTGGGTTGATGAACTTCCATGTTTCTGATGATCCCCGGCCGGAAGAGCAGCAGGACATCTATTGCAAACTTCCAGTCGGCTTTTCTTTTGCAGGACTCCTTGAGTCTTTCCCTGTAAAGCTCTACCAGATCACCTTCTATGGCATCCCTCAGCTCCCGGTGGCAAAACCAGCGGAAGAAGCGGAGGGGGAGTTTTGGGGGATATGGTTTGCGCGTTTTCAAATTAAATCCTTTGAGGGAAAATTGTGGTTTCTCAAAGCATCACTCCACTTTGAGGGAATCAACTGCATTTCTTTTGGATGCCAGGATTGTTTGCGAACCAATCGTGATCAACCCCAAGACCAGTAAAATGACCGATCCCAATAGCACCGTTCCAAAGCCAAATTCAACCCTGTTTGGAAAGCTTTGAAGCCAGAGATTGTTGATGAAATAGCTCATAGGAGCGGAGATAAACACAGATATAAGTAATAGTTTCAAGAACTGACGGGAAAGCAATAATGCAATACTTCCTTCAGCCGCACCAAATGCCTTCCTAATGCCTACTTCTTTGGCCCGTCTTTCTACAGTGTAAATCGCCATTCCCAACATGCCTAAACATGCTATGATAATGGCAATAAAGGCTATAAAGCCAATGATTGAGACCAAGTCTCCAAGCCATTGATTGACCGTTGTCAGTTGATCGTCAAAAAACTGATATTTGAAAGGATGCACCGGATCAATACTCATCCACTTTGCTTCAAGGTTGGCAAGGGTGCTTTTCAGGTCGGTTGAGGCAATTTTTACATTCAGGAAACTGAAATTTTCCGGCTGATTCCGGAAGACAAGAGGTCCGACCTTGTCTTCCATCACAGGTGTCTGAAACCTGAAATCCTTCATGACACCAATTATTTCCACAGGACTCTCGTACACGCCAACCTCCAGCAATTGCCCGATAATTTCAGCGGGGAATTCATACCCCAACGCAATTGCTGCAGTCTCGTTCACTAAAATATACCGATCGCTGTTTGTAGGGAGATTGCTACCTGCAACTATTTTGAGACCGAGGTTATCTATAAAATTGGCATCTACGTGCAGGTGTTCTGACTTGATATATTCCTCTTCATCCCCTGCCATTTTTATTCCTGTTCCATTGGTCATGGCGGTCGCCGGGATAAATTCACATGCCGAAACTGAGATAACTCCGGGTACATTGCTTAACTCCGATGAAAGAATCTGGTAGTCATTCCCCTGAAAGGGAATGTTGATGATGTTTTCAGAATCAAAGCCGTATTCAAATTCAAGGTAATGTTTGAACTGCCTTCCGATCAAAATCGAGGTGATGATGAAGAAGAGGGAAATTATAAATTGGGTTGTGCTCAATATTTTTCTAATCCCCAATTTGCCGGGAGTTTCACTTCGGAGATTTTTCAAGGCCTGAACTGGCGAATACTTGGATAGTTGAAACTCAGGGAATATCCCAGCAAATAGTCCGATCAGAATGGCCAGCCCCAAGAAAATAAAGTAAACAGAAATATTTCCAGCAAGGTCGAAGCTCAGGTACTCATTGACCCATAGGTCCATAAATCCCCGCTTTACCAAAATGAGTAAAATGCTGGCTAAAATCAGTGCCAACAGGGAATTTAATATTGATTCGCTGAGAAACTGAAGAACAAGATTGTTCTTTTTTGCACCACTTACTTTCCGCACTCCGATTTCCTTGGCCCTGGTCAGCGATCGTGCAATGGAGAGGTTGGTATAATTCACGCAGGCGGAGATCAGGATAACTAAAGCAAGAAAGCCCAGAACGTAATATATTTCAAGGGGTAACTGAAGTGATGGAGGATTCCCCAGAAACATCCCGGGGGAGATTGCTGCAAGTTTTTGAGGAATGAGTCTAAAACCTTTTAAGTCTTCAAAATCAGCATATTCACGTTGGACCAGATCATTCAATGAAGCACTAAGGTCCAACTCAGTTGCTCCCGGTTTGAGTAAAATATAGCTGTAACACCTCGAATAATTTTGCCAATCATCAGTATGATCGGCAACTTTCCCATCATGATATAGTAAAGGAAGAGAAGCTGATGAAATCAATACATCAAACTTCAGATGTGATTTAAATTTTTCACTGTCTATTACACCTGTTATCGTATAACTTCCCCAGTCCACAGGGCTAGAACCTGTATCACTCCCAAAATCAATTTTGATGATCAGAAGTCCACGGTCTGTGAACTCAACTGTTTTGCCCACTGCATCTTCTTTGTCAAAAAGCTGCTGAGCCAATTCGCTTGAAATGACCATTGAATTAGGATTCTTAAGCGCCATGCTTTTATTGCCACTCTCCAATTCAAAATCAAACAACTTAAAAAAACCATCATCCGCAAAATACCCGCGCATTTCGACACTCTTCTGCTGGTAAATGACATCTCCTCCCACTCCCGGAAGAAGTTGGGTAGTTTCCTCAATTATTGGGTAGTTTTCTTTTATAGCTTCTGTCAAAGGAAACGGACTGGACGCATTTGGAGTCATGGAGCGATCAATCTTGGAGAGGACACGGAAAATTCTGTCTTTTTTGTTGTGGAATTGGTCATAACTTTTTTGGTCTGCCAACATGAGAATTATGAGCATACCTACTGACATTGCCAATGCCAGCCCAAAAACATTTATGAATGAAAAAGCCTTGTATTTAAGAATGTTCCTCCATCCGATTTTTAAATAACTTCTGTACATACCATAGTTGGGTTTGGGTTGATGAACTTCCATATTTCTGATGATTCCCGGCCGGAAGAGCAGCAGGACATCTATTGCAAACTTCCAGTCGGCTTTTCTTTTGCAGGACTCCTTGAGTCTTTCCCTGTAAAGCTCTACCAGATCACCTTCTATGGCATCCCTCAGCTCCCGGTGGCAAAACCAGCGGAAGAAGCGGAGGGGGAGGGAAGGGGGAAAGGAGTTCCTGTTTTTCATTAGCCTATTCAGAGTACAACCGGAAAGGACTATGGACGGATCCGCCCGATAATCTCCGATATGTAAATCATTCGCTTTTTAAGCTTTTCACGGGGTTCATGGTTGCGGCTCCCAGCGTCCGTAGCCCGATAGTGGTAAATGCGATGATCATGGTCACCACAATCGCCTGCCCAAAAATCCATATCCCAAACGGAACCCTATAAGCAAATTCCTCCAGCCAGCTATGCATGAAAAACCATGCGGCCGGCAGCCCTATGCCACCTGCTATCAAGACGAGCAGCAAAAATTCCCTGGAGATCAGACCTATGATACTCCCTACTGACGCTCCCAAAACCTTTCTCACGCCTATTTCTTTAATGCGGTTCTCTACCGCATAGGATACCAGGGCAAACAGGCCCAGACAGGCTATCAACACCACGACTATGGAAAGCGTCAGGAAAATCCGGCTGCGTTTGGTGTCTGCCTTGTACATTTCGGCAAATCGGGAATCCAAAAAGGTGTACTCCAGCGGATTATCCGGATCGAGCTGATGGTTGATCTCTTTTAAGGTTTCAAGGGTCTTTGCCCAATCGTTGGTGTTGATCTTGAGTGTATAGTAGTCGATTTGTTGGATGACGGTGTTGGGAGCCCCAAATATCACGGGCATCAGCTGGCTGCGAAGCGATTCAAAGTGGAAGTCTTCCACCACTCCGATGATCTCTGCCCGGAATGAACGGTCAAAGTCAACAGAGGTCTCACCATAGCGGACCCGGGGGATTTCTATTATCTGGCCGATGGGATCAGTGATTCCCAATTGTTCAAGTGCCAGCTGCGTCACCACGATTTTGGTAGAATCGGCTACCGGATCTATAATGCTACGGCCTTCCAGTAGCTTGATCTGATAGGTATCGAGGAAGTCCTTGTCTATACCCACAAAGATCATGTCGCTCCCGTTTGTATTGTGGTTGGTCTTGGCGGAGGCCACCGGAAAACTCTTCCACTCCCCAGGCACACGGGTGGAGGTGGTGACACTGATGACTTCCGAGGGATTTGCAAATTCATTCTTGACTGTCTCGAAGTTGTTGCGAAGGGCGCGGCTGTTGATGTCAACCACCAGAAGATTGTCGTACCGGAAGCCCAGGTCTTTTTCCCGCATATGTTCCAGCTGCCGGTGAATCACCAGGGTGGAGGCAATCATCATGATCGAGATCGCAAACTGGACGATCAGCAAGGTTTTTCTAACCGAAAGGCTGCCACTGCCTACCTTGATTTTTCTTTTCATTGCATCCACGACAGAGACCTGCATGGCGATATAGGATGGATATGCTGCAGACAATATCCCCATGAAAAAAACCAGGGCAACCGCCGCAGCCAACCAGGCTGCAGGAAGACCTAGAAGGGAGATATCCTTATCGGTAAAGCGGTTGACATAGGGCAATGCCGTCTGCACAATACCCGCAGCGAGCAGTAGGGAAAAAGTGGTCATCACTACCGAATCAGTCAGAAACTGCCCGACCATGTGAAAATGCGGGGCACCCAGGGTTTTGCGGGTGCCGATCTCACGGGTGCGTTTGATAGCCACAGCGGTAGAGAGGTTCATGTAGTTTAGGCAGGCTGTGGCGAGAAGGATCAAGGCTAGGGCAGCAAACATATACAGGTAGAAAGGCTTGATGCTTCGGGCATTGAATTCATTGGCAGCGGACAAGAAATGGCTCGATTGGGTATGGATTTCCGGCAGGGGCTGCAGATCAAACTTGCTCCGGAATTCCTTTTCCACAGGATAGTTTGCCTTCACCATTTTATCAATCGATGCGATGAGATCAGGGATGTTGCTTTGCGGATTTACCTTGAGATAGGTGGTGTAATCTGCCTCTGCCCATTCTGTACGGACATACTGTGCGTAATCCTTGAAAATGGAATGCCATGTGGCATCCGAAAAAAGTATGGAGATATCCAGGTGGGAGTTTTTGGGGAAGTCCTTCATGACGCCGCTAACCGTCAGATAGACAGGCTGCCCCTGTCGTGAGAGCCCTGACCAGATCTGTTTGCCAAGAGCAGGGTCCTTCCCAAAATACTTTTCCCTGATGGACTCAGAGATTACGATCCTGTCAGGCTCCAACAGTGCTGTTTCCGGGTCACCTTCCACCAAGGGAAAGTCGAAAAAAGTGAAGAAATTGGGATCAGCCGAAAGGGAAGGTTCGTGGCTTCTGGTCATAGGATCATTGCCCAGCGTGACACGCCCCAGGGCTGTCAGCCTGCACATGTCCTCTACTTCGGGAAACTGCTCCTTGGCTTCAGCGCCTATTGCAGGCGCTACGGAAGCCAGGCTTCTTTCGGTGCCGTTATCCTGTGTCTCATGCTGGACAATCCTATAGATCCTGCCGGCATCTCTGTGGAACCCGTCAAAAGACAACTCGTCATAGAGATAGAGGGAGAGAATGAGAAAGCAGCTGAAGCCCAATGTCAGGACCCCGATGTTAATGGCAGCGAATGTTTTGTTTTTGGCCAGATGCCTGAAGCTGATCTTGAAATAGTTTTTTAACATACCATAGTTGGGTTTAGGTTGATCAACTTCCATATTTCTGATAATCCCCGGCCGGAAGAGCAACAGGACATCCCAGGCAAAGTGCCAGTCCGCCTTTCTTTTGCCGGACTTCTTGAGCCTTTCCCTGTAAAGCTCTACCAGATCACCTTCTATGGCATCCCTCAGCCCCCGGTGGCAAAACCAGCGGAAGAAGCGGAGGGGGAGGGAAGGGGGAAGGTTCTGAGTCATTTCTTTTAGTCAGTCATACATAGTCGGGAATCTGCGGCTTTGGTCTTCAACATGTGATTATCAGCTACAAACCTGAAAACTTGCCCTCCAAAGCTATTTTGGGAATGGCGTTCCAAAGTGCATCCCTTGAGCTTTTGTAATGTTCGAGTGCCCGCATGCCCAGGGCAGTGATCTGGAAATACTTCTTGGGCCGACCTGCGCGCTCCTCGGTCGCTTCTCCTTCACGCGAACGGAGATAGCCCTTGTCTTCCAGTCTCTTGAGGGCGGATTGCAGGGCGCCGACGCTTACGCCACGGGACAGGCGGTTTTCGATTTCCTTTTTGATGGATACCCCGTAGGCCTCGTCATACAGCACACCAACGGTCAGCATGACGACTTCTTCAAATTCTCCCAGTTGGTATTTTTTCATAGGGCAGAGATTTTTTCCTATTTGTAGTAATATAAATGCCAATTGAAAATGGGCCTGATTCGGTTGTTTTCGGAGATTTAAGGGATTCCGGGTGCTCGCTTTTAAAATATTTTGTCCGATTTTGGGATGTTTTGAAAAAGTGGGTTTTTTAGAAGCGAGAAGCGAGAGACTAGAAACGAGAGACTAGAAGCGAGAAGCGAGAAGTCATGACAATGCCTGAATTAGGTTGACAGTTTAGCCCCAGCGGGGCGGCCGATATCCTAGCCCGGGGTTTTAACCCCTGGGGAAAAGCATGTCAAAGTATAGTTTTTTGGCCGCGGCAAGCGCAATATCCCATTTAGCCTTTCGCCAAAAACAGGGATGGGAAAGATGAGATATTTAGAAGCGAGAAACTAGAAGCGAGAGTTCTTGAGGATGCCTGATTCTAATTGACAGTTTAGCCCCAGCGGGGCGGCCGATATTCTAGCCCGGGGTTTAAACCCCGGGAAAATGGAGAGTCATCGGGTCATTTTTGGCCGCGACAAGCGCAATATCCCATTTAGCCTTCCGCCAAAAACAGGGATGGGAAAGATGAGATATTTAGAAGCGAGAGACTAGAAGCGAGAAGTCATGACAATGCCTGAATTAGGTTGACAGTTTAGCCCCAGCGG
>DAIPZN010000128.1:0-10945 GCA_036782195.1 Cyclobacteriaceae bacterium
AGTATTCCAGGGTTCCATTATTCGAGATATTTCTGATGAATTTTAAGCCTTCTGGTAAGAAAGGGGATATACATATATTTTTATTTAACAGAATCAAAACCCAAGCCCTGGTTTATATGTTATCCTTTTGAAAACATTGCCGAGCATGGAAAAATCAGTCGCTAAGAAAGCCCCTAAAACAGATCAAAAAGCCAAAATCATCACCCAATTTGTAGAATATGTATTGGAACATGGCAAGGAGCCTGTTTCAGTATATAAATTCGCTTCAGGTATTGGAATGAATGAAGAGGAGTTTTATAAGTATTATACTTCATTTGATGCAGTAAAATCAGATGTCTGGGTGAAATTCTTCAATGACACCCTAACAAATCTTGAGAGTCAGGAAGTGTTTCAGACCTATAGTGCAAGAGAAAAACTTTTGGCATTTCTGTATACCTGGATTGAGGAATTGAAAAAAAGAAGGTCGTATCTGATTTCCCTTTATGGACATTATAAACCTAAAGTTGGAATCGTACCAAGCGAACTGAAACAGTTCAGAAATGCTTTTAAGGATTTTGCCAACGAGTTGGTGTTGGAAGGAAAAGAAACAGAAGAAATTGCAAGCAGGCCTATTTTATCTGATCGTTATGATGATGCCATGTGGCTTCAAATCTTGTTCGTTTTCCAGTTTTGGTTACATGATACCTCTCCCTCATTTGAAAAAACAGATGCTGCTATTGAAAAATCAGTAAACCTGGCATTTGATCTAATGGGGAAAAGTGCCCTTGATACCTTTATTGATTTTGCCAAGTTCCTGTATCAAAATAAGTAAATTCAAATGGGAAATTTAAAAGAACAGGAGAGTATACCAATCTCCAAAGTACAGCGTGCAGCAAAATTCATCAGTACTGGTGCCAAAGTTGGTGGTAATTATGTGAAGCATTATGCCAAAAAAGTAGTGAATCCTTCATTAACAAAAGAAGAGCTCCACAACAACAATGCGGAAGATATCTATACCTCTTTGAGTCAGCTGAAAGGTTCTGCCTTGAAAGTGGCCCAGATGATGTCTATGGACAAAAATATTCTTCCTAGAGCATATCAAGATAAATTCACAATGGCGCAATATTCAGCGCCACCTTTGTCTTATCCGCTTGTAGTCAAGACTTTTCAGAAATATTTCGGACAAGCTCCAGAAGCGCTTTTTGAAACCTTCACAAGGTCAGCTGTAAATGCAGCCTCCATTGGACAAGTTCATCAAGCTACTAAAGCAGGAAAAAAACTAGCCGTTAAAATTCAATATCCAGGAGTAGCAGATGCGGTCAGTTCTGATCTCAAACTCGTCAGGCCATTTGCGCTAAGGCTTTTGAACATGAACGAAAAGGAGCTAGACCATTACATGGAAGAGGTGGAGGAAAAACTTTTAGAGGAAACCGATTATAACCTTGAAGTACAGCGCTCTAGAGAGATTTCAGAAGCTTGCAGTCATATCCAAGGACTTACTTTTCCTGGATATTATGATGAGTTGAGTTCTGAGAGAATCATCACCATGGATTGGCTTGATGGAAAGCACATCAAAGAATGGCTAGAGACGAACCCAACTCAGGAAGAGAGAAATAGGGTAGGGCAGTCATTATGGGACTTTTACCACCATCAGGTGCATAATCTTAAACAAGTACATGCTGATCCCCATCCCGGTAATTTTATTATCCAACCGGACGGAGTTTTGGGCATTATTGATTTCGGTTGTGTAAAGGTGATTCCTGAAGATTTCTATCATGGGTATTTCTCATTGATCAAAAGAGATCTTCTGATCAATGAGGTTGAGCTAGATCAGATATTTTATAATTTGGAATTTATCAGCGATAAGGATACAGCCGTTGAAAAAGAGTATTTTAAGAATATTTTCAAGGAGATGATCCGACTGCTTGGAAAGCCCTTTCATGTTGATGAATTTGATTTCGCTGACGATTCGTATTTCGAGCAAATATTTAGTCTGGGAGATAGGATTTCCAACGAGAAAATGTTCCGTAAATCTCGGCAGGCGAGAGGATCAAGACATGGGCTATATATCAACAGGACCTATTTTGGAATATATAATCTACTCAATCAACTTCAGGCAAAAGTTTCCACGACTAAGCCTGCATGGTTAGAATGAGCAAAACAGGGACCAATTCGGTCCCTGTTTTTATTTTCCTGAATAGCTGATTTTATATATGCAATTAGCCATGTCATCTGAGACCAACAGACTCCCGTCAGGCAGCTGAAGCACATCTACCGGTCTTCCCCATGCCTCTTGACTTTGATGGTTAAGCCATCCTTCAACAAATACCTCTTCTTTTACCACCTTTTGGTTTTTGTCCAAAACCACATGTGTAAGCTGATATCCTGATTTTTTGCTTCTATTCCAAGATCCATGCTTTGCGAGGATGATGTTGTTTTGATACTTAGATGGAAACTGCTTTCCGGTATAAAAGCGCATGCCTAAAGGGGCTACATGTGCGCCGAGTTTTGCAGCCGGAGCTACATAACTTGATTTATCTTTTCCTTTACTGCCAAATTCAGGGTCTTTGATATCTCCTGCATGCCAGTATGGATAACCGAAATGCATTCCTTTCTGAGGGGCGTGGTTGAGTTCGCAATCTGGTATATCATCACCCATCATATCTCTTCCGTTGTCTGTAAACCATAAAGCATTTGTAGTAGGATGCCAGGCAAAACCTACGGTGTTCCTCACACCATGTGCAAATATTTCGGGCTGAATATGGTTGGCATTGACATCAATGCGTGTAATAGAAGCAAAAATCGGCTCCGATTCACAGATATTGCAAGGAGCTCCTACAGGTACATAGAGCAAACCATCGGGTCCAAAGGCAATAAATTTCCAACCGTGATGGGCCTTATCAGGGAATTTGTCAAATAGAACCTCATATTTTGGGTTATCGAGTTGTTGCATGATCTTCGGGAATTTCAAAATACGGCTCACCTCAGCCACATAAAGATCTCCGTTTTTAAAGGCAACACCATTAGGCATCCGTAATCCTGTTGCCAAGGTGTACTTTTTGTCTGCTTTGCCATCGCCATTTGTATCACGCAAAGCATATACATTTTTACCTTGCCTGTTGCCTACGAAAACCACGCTTCCGTCTTCATTCATGGCTAAAGAACGGGCATCAGGCACGTCTTCAGCCCAAACCTGGATTTTGAATCCCTCCGGTAATTTTAATTTATCCAATTGGATGTCTTTTTGGCCATTTCCCTGGCCAATACAGGAAAAAAAGAGGCCGAAGAGGAGTATAAAAGAAGTGTGCTTTAACATATAGGTCTTTTCTATTTTTTTCAATGAAAGATTTTGCCGGATTTTGATCCAAAACTTAAGGTATTCAAAATTTTAAATACCCACCAAGGTTAATGTACCAAATGTTAATTTCGGTGGAGGGCGGTATATGAAAAAGAGTTACGTATTTTTGCACCATGTTATCCATCAATAATCTTTCTTACCTCATAGGGGGTAGGGCTCTTTACGAAAATGCTTCTCTTCACATTCGTCCCAAAGACAAAATAGGACTGGTAGGTTTGAATGGGACGGGTAAGTCCACTTTATTGAAAATCATCAATGGCGATCTGCAGGCGAGTTCCGGAGAAGTACAGAAAGCTAAAGATTGTACCATAGGCTTTCTCAATCAAGACTTGCTTTCTTACCAATCCGAAGACAGTATCCTTAATGTGGCACTTGAAGCATTTAAAAGCATCTTGAGGCTTCAGGATGAAATAGATGAAGTGCTCCGTCAGATGGAACACGACCATTCTGACGAAATCATAGAACGGCTTGGAAAGCTACAAGACCAATTCGAAGCTAATGAAGGGTATACGATTAAAGCCAAGGCAGAGGAAGTTTTGGAGGGGATTGGTTTTTCCTCTCAAGATCTAAATAGGCCATTGAAGACTTTTTCTGGAGGTTGGCGCATGCGTGTAATGTTAGCAAAGCTATTGCTTGAGAAGCCTTCTCTCTTGATGTTGGATGAACCTACCAACCACCTTGATCTTCCTTCGATTCAGTGGGTAGAAAATTATCTTAAAAGTTATGAAGGTGCAGTAATTGTGGTTTCCCACGATCAGGATTTTTTGGATAATTGTATAGAGACTACGGTGGAAGTAGCCCACGGCACTTTGACGGTTTATGCTGGTAACTATTCTTTCTACAAAGAAGAAAAAGTAGAAAGGATGGAAATCCAACAAAATGCCTATGAAAACCAGCAGCAAATGATCAAGCAAACCGAAAGATTTATCGAGCGGTTTAGGGCAAAAGCATCCAAATCCAATCAGGTACAGTCTAGGGTTAAAGCGCTAGATCGTCTGGAAAGAGTCAATGAAGTAGTAGATGAAAACATTTCGGTGAACTTTAGATTTAAATTCTCACAAAAATCAGGAAGGGATGTTGTGGTCTTGGATCATGTTTCCAAAGCATATGGAGATTTGGTGATCTTAAAAGATGCGGTAGCCCGGATCGAAAGAGGGGATAAGATAGCTCTAATTGGAGCCAACGGAAAGGGTAAATCTACTTTGCTTAGGATAATTGATGGCACAGAACCGGTCTCTGGTAAGCGGGAACAAGGGCATAATGTGATCAAATCATTCTTTGCCCAGCATCAATTGGAAGCATTGAATGTGGATAATGAGATCCTTCAGGAGATGGTTCAGGCAGGTTCAAAAAAGACAGAAACTGAATTGAGGAATGTTCTCGGATGCTTTCTATTTACCAATGATGATGTGTTCAAAAAGATCAAAGTCCTTTCAGGTGGAGAGAAATCGAGGGTAGCTTTGGCTAAAACGTTGATTTCTGAAGCCAACTTCCTACTTCTGGATGAACCGACAAACCACCTGGACATGCAATCCGTCAACATCCTTATTCAGGCATTGCAGCAATATGAAGGGACTTTTATTACAGTATCTCACGATAGGCACTTTATCCGAGGTGTTGCAAATAAAATCTGGTACATAGAAAATAACGCAATCAAGGAATACCTTGGTACTTATGATGAGTATACTGCGTGGAAAAACAGGAACCCTGTACAGCATGAAATACAGCCGCAAAAAACAGAGCCTAAACAAGAAGTCAAAAAGAAGTTTGTCTCTGATGAAGAAAGCCAGTTGGTGAAGAAACAACTTAAGAAGAAGGAACAAGAACTGGCAATTATTGAAGAGCAAATTTTGGCAATTGAAAAAGAAAAGGCAGCATTGGAATCTGAATTGGCTGATCCGGAAATATATGGTGCAGTAGCACGTTTTGAAAGTGTGCAGCAGAAATATCAGACACTACAGCAAAAAGAAGTTGAGATCAATACGAAATGGGAAAAGTTGATTGAAGAAATTGAAGTACTTCAGGAGACAGCTAAGTAATAGATCTTCTATACGCTTTACCAATCGTCTTTGGCATAATTATTATTGAAGCACTCAAAAATCGAAATATGCATAAATGGTTAATGTTTACATTGGTCTTTTGCTTGGCTAGTTATTCTTTTGGCCAAACTGTTCCTTTTCAAGATTTGAATTTTGAAGAAAACATACAGTCTGTCAGACTTTTTCCAATGTCACAGGAGTTTGCTGCACAGATGAACTCACCGATTGTTGAGCTCAATTCAAATATTCCTTTGAAGCTCAGTTTTGATGATTTAGCCTATGATCCAGACAGATATTCGGTACGTATTGTGCATTGTAGATTTGATTGGACGCCTTCAGACCTTAAAGACAATGAATTTCTACGTGACTATAATGAATTCAATATACTGGATTATGAATACTCGATAAATACCAGGATTCCTTACATCCATTATAATTTTACGCTTCCAAAAGTGACCAAATCAGGGAATTATGCTGTAGTTGTTTATAGGGGAAGGGACAAGAGTAAGGTGGTGTTGACCAGACGTTTTATGGTTTTTCAGAATTCATTACAGGTAGCTGCAAAAATTGTCCCTCCAAGCCAAACCGAGAATAGGAGGCAGGTACAGCAAATTAATGTCAACATCAATTATAAAGGAAGAGAGCTATTCGATCCAAAAAACATGGTGAAAGTAGTAATAAGACAAAATCAGCGTTGGGATAATGCCAAAGTCCTTGGTAATGCTACTATGATACGTGATGATAGCAAAATGATAGAGTATCAACTTTTCGATGGCAGTAATGCTTTTTGGGGAGGAAATGAATTCAGGTTTATGGACTTGAGGTTTGTGAGGACTAGAGGTGTGAATATACATAAGGTTAAGATGGAGGAAGATGTTGTCTATGCAGAGGGGATTTTGCATGCCAAAAGACCCATGACAGCTTATTCCCAATATCTTGACGTCAATGGGCAATATGCAATCATGAACCTGGAGAGGCAAAATCATGAGCTAGAGAGCGAATATATCCTGACTACGGTCAATTTAAACGCGGAAGGAGTTAATGGTCAACCTTTTATAATTGGGGCGCTTACACAATGGGGTCAGAACCCGGATGCGAAGATGGTATTGGATAAAAGAACAAATACCTACCAAGCTACATTGTTGCTCAAACAAGGCTGGTATGACTTTCAATTTGGCTATAAAAGTGCAGAAGGTTGGGACATGAATCCTATAGAGGGAAGTTATTTCGAGACAGAAAACGAATATGAGGTATTGGTTTATTATAGTGATATGGGTTCTCGCTATGATGAACTGATCGGTTATGCCAATCTTAATCCAAACAAGAGAAGGCTTTAAAAGTCTAAAAAAACAGAAAGGCCCAAAGAGATTGTTCTTTGGGCCTTTCTGTTTTTGTTGGAATTTATAATTCTTCCATAGAGGTTTCAGGTGGTGTTGATTTACCCTTACCTTCTTGTCTGTAGGGTACAAAACCCTCTCTCTTGAATTTATAAGGTTCCGTTCTCTGACTAGGGGCGTGGTTTGCGAGATCCAGCATACCAAAACCTTTATGGGTAAATGCACCCAATCCACATCGAAACACGAAATCCTGTACCTCAGGCGCAGCATATAAAGTGAAAGGAAGTGTATATCCTCTTACTTCATATTTTACGTCCATGTCGTAAACAGAATAAATTCTTGCGAATTTCTTTTGCTGTTCCCTAAGCTTATTTACATAATTCATGTCCGGTACCACCTGGAACTTGTAGAATGATTCCATTTGCTCCTGTGAATACCAACCTGACCTTTCCATTCTGGTCAAAGTAGATTCATAAAGTAAATCGGAAAACTCATCCGTATCAGGATTGATGAATCTTTTTCCAGATTCGTCATTAAAAGCTGGTGTCAACAATACCAAAGGAGAAATACAAACAAATTTATTGGATGTTTCCAATGTTGGTTCGATTTCCTGCTCTGTGTATTCTGGCGCCAAAATGAGGTTCCCCAATTCAATTTTTGGAGTTTCAAAAACTTGCTCTAGCAAATAGTCCATAAAATCTTCATTGGGTGATGAAAGTACTAATGTGACTAAGCTTGAGTAGTAATGTAATCCGCTTCTGCTAACTTTAGTCTGACCCTTCAGACCTGAGAAATTGAAGTAATTGTAATTGAAAAACTCTTCTCGACCGCCTTTGACAATCAGCCCTTTTAGAAACTGTGCCAGAATATACTGGTGATGAAAGGGTAAATATGCGCCTTTGTTTTTTAAAGAAAATATTAATCTGACTCTCACGGTTTTTAAAAATAAAATTTAAAGAATTATTAAACTTTTATGCTGGTTGATGTGTAAATGTTTAAGCTTATGGCAAAAGTACAAATTTTTTTTAAAATTTATTTACACATTGAACCTAAAATGCATGATGTCACCATCTTGAACAACGTATTCTTTACCTTCTATGGCTATTTTTCCATTTTCTCTGCAAGCTGACTCGGATTTGTACATTTCGTAGTCAGCAAGTTTGATAACTTCTGCCTTGATAAAACCTCTTTCAAAGTCTGTATGAATAACCCCTGCGGCTTGAGGAGCTTTCCATCCTTTTTTAATGGTCCAGGCACGAACTTCCTGTACCCCTGCGGTAAAATACGTGATTAGATCTAATAGTCTATATGCAGCCGAAATCAATTTGTTCAATCCACTTTCATCAAGTCCATATTCTGAAAGAAACATGGCTTTTTCTTCGGCATCATCAAATTCTGCAATTTGGGATTCAATTGCAGCACAGAGCACAATCACCTCGGCATTTTCTTCTGCTACTTTTGCTCTGAGCTTGTCCACAAAAGCATTGCCTGTCAAGATACTTTCCTCATCCACATTGGCAACATATAATACAGGTTTGATCGTCAATAAATGAAGGTCCTTAACTGCTTCAAGATCTTCTTTTGAAACGTCCACTGCACGGGCATTTAAGCCACTTTCTAATGCTTTTTTGAATTCAAGCAATGTCTCTAGTTCTTTACGGGCTTTGGTGTCACCAGATTTGGCAATTTTTTCAGTTTTAGCGATTTTCTTGTCCACTGACTCAAGATCTTTAAGCTGTAGCTCAGTGTCAATGACTTCTTTGTCAAATAATGGATCCACTCCACCAGCGACGTGTACTATATTTTCATCATCAAAGCAACGTATCACATGGACAATGGCATCTACTTCTCTAATGTTTGCCAGAAATTTATTGCCCAATCCTTCGCCTTTACTAGCTCCTTTGACTAGACCTGCAATGTCAACAAACTCTATGACAGTTGGAACCACCCTGTTTGGATTCACCAATGATTCTAGGGTTTTAAGTCTTTTATCAGGAACAGTTACCACACCCACATTGGGTTCTATTGTACAGAAAGGGAAGTTAGCAGCTTCTGCCTTTGCGCTAGAAATTGCATTGAATAAAGTCGATTTTCCAACGTTGGGTAATCCAACGATGCCACATTGTAATGCCATTAAGTTGTTTTCTTTACAGTTTGAATATTCTGTACTCCCGGTACCCTTTATAGAATTCCATTATTGAAACCCTAAAAATCGTGTACACAGGAATCGCAAAGATCATCCCAAGGATACCTGCGATTTTTGCACCCGCAAAGATAACAACAAAAATTTCAAGGGGATGTGCTTTTACCGATTTAGAAAAAATTAATGGTTGAAGTAGGATATTATCCGTCAGCTGGACTATTGAAAAGACAGTCAAGATCCGGAAAACAAAGAAGAATACTTCATTCGAACCTTGAAAATCACCTGTAGATAGACCTACGAGTAGGCCGAAGATAGCACCAAGTAATGGTCCGGCATAGGGAATTAGATTGGCAACTGCCGCAAACATCGCTATGGTCAGGGCGTATTCAATATTGAGAAGAGTCAATCCTATGGCAGCAAGTGAAAAAATAGAGGTCATTTGGATCAATAGACCCACCAGGTAGTTGGACAATAGGTTTTCTACCTTATTAAAAGTTGATACCGCTAACTCAAAATAGGAGTTCGGTATGATGTTCATGATATTTTTTCGAAGTAGTCCATTTTTCAACAATAGGAAAAATGTAATAAAGACGATGGCTATCACTGAAATTAAAAAAGAACTGGTTGTATTGAGTATGGTATTGATGACGCCTTGGACATCTATACTTCCTATTCCACTGATGAGGCTTTCTCTTGCTTGAGTGATCAAAAAGCCCGGTTCTGTTTTGATCAAACCGTATTTGATCAGTAGATCCTCAAGTTTACCCACAGGATTTTGGATTTGTTCGTATAATGAATCCAGATCATAGGAAAGCAAAACTTCAATCTGTGCCCCAATCAGGGGGATAAATAAAATGCCTATGGCAATAACGACTAAAATCACTGTTGCAAAAGAAAATAAAATCGCAAACCAGCGGGGTATATGTCTGCCAAGTAAGTGGATTTCATTTATTCTATTGGTCAATGGCCTGAGTATAGCGGCCAAGACCAAGGACAAAATAAAATAAAAAGTGATGTTTGAAAAATACCAGCCTGCGAGTAAGATGATCGCAACAGTCAGAAGCAGGAATTGGATAGGTTTTTTCATGAAGCGAGTGATAAAGAGAAATTTCCCCCCGTTCTATCGAATGGGGATCAGGTGCTGTGATTTGAGTAAATCAGGTCTTCTCTTTTCCTATGATGTAGTGAAAAAGGGGTTATTCCCATTTCAACTCATCGTCAAATTCGGTTTCCTGCTCCTCTTGGTCAAATTGAGAAAAATCAAAATCAGACATCAAATCGTTTTTGACATGATCGACAGCGCCTTGCAGCGCCTCAAGAAACTTTCCAAAGTCCTCTTTGTAAAGAAAAATTTTGTGTTTTTCATATACAAAGGAATCATCCCTCATTCTGCGCTTACTTTCTGTAATAGTCAAGTAATAATCATTGGATTTTGTTGCTTTTACATCGAAGAAGTAAGTCCTCTTTCCTGCTTTGACTCTCTTGGAGTAGATCTCCTCTTTGTCATTACCTCTATATTCTTCCACTTTTAAGAATGTTTGATGTTAGTGATTGGAATGATTTTGAGGACAAGTTAAATGAAATCGCAAAATAAATTCAAAGACTTCTTGAGATTTTTAAGCAAAAACAGTGATTTAAGCCATTTTCACATGATCCATCAATACCAAAACACAAAAAAAGAGAGGTTTTGCCCCTCTCTTATTCTCCATGCATAAAAATCTTTTTATCCATCAGTTCACTTTCGGATTCGGGATGGTCAGGATCGTCTACACAGCAATCCACAGGGCACACTGCAGCACATTGCGGTTCTTCATGAAAGCCTGTACATTCTGTACATTTAGCAGTCACGATATAATAAAATTCATCAGATACAGGTTCCTGCTTTTGATGGGCGTCTACAACTGTACCATCCGGTAACGTCACTTCTTTTAATTTTGTGCCGCCAGCCCAGGTCCACTCCACACCTCCTTCATAAATAGCTGTATTCGGACATTCTGGTTCGCATGCACCACAGTTGATGCATTCGTCAGTTATCATTATAGCCATAGTATTCTTTTTTTTAGTAGAACAAAATTAATATCTATAAGTC
>DAIPZN010000129.1:0-10819 GCA_036782195.1 Cyclobacteriaceae bacterium
ATATAATTATGGACTACATTTTGAGACTAATGGGATTCAAGTAGATTTAGCCTAAGCGTTAATTATCTTTATTGTTAGGCAATACTATTTCAAGATTAATTTTTTCTTAAAGTATTGATTTTTTTATTTTATTATCCTTATTCAATTATTAAATATTTATTTTTAGATTATCAAATTTAATCTCCCCCCGGTAACAATCCCCAACACTCCTTGATTTACCAGCAGTTGCTTTCAGGCAGTTTTTGAAGGTGACGGATGCTGGTGGAGTCCAGAACCCACCCTAAAAAACGGGCAAACAAATCAAACAAGGAGGTTTATAATGGAAAGTATGATGGCTTATGGTGGCAATAACCTGATGAATATGGTATTGCACAAGGTATATGCCGCACAGCGCAACAAATTTAAAGGATCAGGCAACAGCAATGGATTTGCTTATTCCTATGATGTGACGGATGTACCGGTAGCAAGACTTGTCGCCAACAGCAGTACGCATAACTTGGAGATGGATCTCAAAACGGATGTTACCGCGATGGGTGGGATCATCAATTTTGCAGGTAACCTTTCCATGATGGCTACAGGCAAGTTGGCCATCAGTCAGGGAAAGCTATCGCTGACAGCTTTAAAAATAATCCCCACCACCAACAATGTCATAGACAGAGCAGTGATTTCCCTGATCAATTCAGCTATAGTTCCGATGATCAGCAACACGCTTTCCACTATTCCCATTCCACAATTGACCAATGTATTTGGAACCGGATTGTCTGCGGGTATTCAGACAGCCAAGGTCATTGCCGGACCTGCCTTGGAGGTGGGAGCACGTATCGCAGGCCGTACTGGAATTGCTGCAGCAGATGCCCCAGGTAACCTTGCTTCATTGAACAGCGGAAATGCCACCAATGCCCAGTTGATAGCCCTGGTATCTGGTGCAGCTGCAAATGAACTGGTAAAAGCAACCACACCGGCCCTTTCGCATAATTTTGATAAAAGGGGAAGCGGGGCAGGATTTGGGGCAGGGATCAAGGGAACGATCAAGTCCAGCATCCCCGTGCTCGAAGTCAAAAATGGCAGTGGAATCGCCAGCACCACCATTTCCTTTACAGGCTTGAAGGGAGGGATTCGGATTCCCATCAAAGGCTGGACCTGGCTTTCACTACCTGCGCCCTCAGTCAAGGTGGTCATCACCCATGACCTGACCTCCTCCGGGAATTCCGGAATAATCAAGCTGACAGGAGTTTCGGCTATCAGCGTTTCGTTTAGCTGGCCAACCATCCTCAAGCCGGTAGAAGCAGTGCTCAAGACATTGCTCAACGGAATCCTGACGCTTTTCAGGGGAATGATCAGCAATGCCGTGAGCGGCAGAAAATTCGAGCTGTTTAAGCTCCCTTCCACCATCCCCGGAACAAACCTAGGCGCAACCTTGAGTTTCACGCCTGGAGGCTTGTCCTACTTCAAAAGCTCCATTCAGGCTATTGTTCAGATCAGAGGCTGATTGGTTTTGGATGGGGCCGGAGGATCTACCAGTAATGCTTTTCCGGACTAATGTAGGTGTGATTTTTAAGAAATAGGGTACCTGCCTGATTCAGGAAAAAGCAGGACCAGGAAATCAGGGAGATTGCTTTTTCAATGGAATTCAAATTTTTACTGCAAAGAGATTTTTAATGGTGTTATCCGAAAAACCATCAACAGAGTAGGAATAAAAATCAAATTTTAAAACGTATGCCAAATTTAGTTCAAGAATTAAACAGTTTAGACTTCAGTGTATACATTGGAGGACCTTTGCAAGCAGCAGTGCAGGCACAACACGCTGCATCCATGTCTCAAGTCAACTTCATCAAGGAAGTGGGCTTTGAAAATGACAAATTGAGATATGTGGAGTTCAAGTACAAGAAGAAAGTTGCCAAAGAAGACGGATCAGGGTTTGAAGATGTCAATATGGATATCCAAGTCCCATTTTTGACCATGCTCACCATTCCAGCCCTGAGAATAGAAGAGATGACAATAGACTTCAATGCAAAGTTGACTTCTACCGAAACATCCAATGTATCCAATGAATTTGCGGCAAATGCAGAGTTGGGCATCAACTACAAGATTGTCAATTTTAAGGCTTCGGCCTCTTACAAAAGAACATCAACCAGAGGAACGAGTGTTGAAAAAACCTACAATCTTGGCGTCAAAGTGACTGCTGTCAATGATGAATTGCCTGCCGGACTTGACAGGATTTTGACCATGCTAGAAGATAGCATAGCCAGTGTCAGCAATTAAACAAGGTCTTTAATTAGGGAGGTTGATCATTGGCAACCTCCCCTTAAATCAACAACATTATGCCAAAATTAAATGATTATATCGGTAGCTTGGTTTCCAGCATTACCAATGCTCGGGTAATGTCTGATGTTCAGACCGTAAGGGTTGCAGAGGAATATGCCAAACACGACCTGCTCAAGCACTTTTCAGTTCCGAGGATGCGCATCGATGACATTGAGATGACCATTCCCATTGCTCTTGATGAATTTTCTGAAAAAACAGAAACTGTTTATGAACCTATTGACAATCAAAGGTTTAATTCTGTTGTTTACAAGGAATTGATCAACCACCTGGGATTGACAAAACTTCCTTTGACAGTCTCCAAAAACATAAGAAGTAGAATTGCCGAACAGACTCAACAGTTGGAACAAAGTTTAAGAATCACCAAGGATTTGACGGTATTAAGCAGTTATACCAAAGACCTGACCCTTATGATATTGAATCTGGAGAAGGAAATTCCCAAAATAAGTGAAGAGCTCATCAGGAAAAGAAAAATCGAAGAAATGCCTCAACAGCTTGAGAAGGTACTGATGCAGGAAATCAAGATTACCAACCAAAAAAAGAACATTGAAGATCTACATGTAATCGTAGAGGCACATAAGCTAAAGGAACAAAAGCCCGAGAGCATTATCTATATCAAACTGAAGATTTCAGAAGAAGGCATGGAATGGAATAAAGCCGAGAATCAGGATGGAAAAATTGAATCCAAATTGTTGCCCGAATAACATATGAAAAAGTCAACTGTACACCTGGTAAATGCCCTGAAAGCAAAGCTTCTTGAATTTCCTAAATTGGTCAATAAACTGGAAAACAAAGACCTGGATTTTATCCATCAGTTCACGCTTTGGTTGCGAAACTGTGAGGAATTGCTTGCAACTTATCAAATCAGCAATGTCTCAGAACTATCCGGTATCAGGAGCAAAATCATTGCAACGAGATATGCAGACAGTCCAAGTAGCTCAAGCAAAAAATTGCAATTGAAAGCAGCTGCTGACACATTGTTTGATGCCCAACAGATTGTGTTGAACGTCTTGACTCCTTACGAGGCAAAAATTGAAGAAAGCAAAGAGCTGATCAGACAACTATTGGTAATTGTGGGCCAGACAAAGGCGATTCAATTTGATAAAAAACAGCCCCTGGATTATCTGATCCATGAAGTTTGGAAATTTATCCTTTCCAATGACCAGCTTAAAGCAGGTGCGGTCAAATTGCGGACTACAATTCCCATGACTGACATTACGCTGCTGATCGCAGAAGAAATTGATCTTGAGGATTTTTAAGATATGCAAATGATAAGCAATTGCATTTGCCTTTTCCATCTTTCCCGCCTGATCAGAAGTAATGCCTAAAGACATGGGAAACAGCTTCTGAATGTTTGCCAGGCAAGCCGTTTTTGACTAATTTTCAGGTGGTTAAGCTTTTATCATTTCCCTTATTAGTAGAAGAAGAAAAGCATTCAATTAGAGTTGAAATTGATCTTTTTGGCTGTGCTACGGCACACATATTTGCCGATAGAAAATTTAATGGAGAGATTTACCATCCCATCAATCTTTAACAGGTAAGGGTAGTATGACAAATTTTAATTCTGAACAGATTTGATAATGGCAAACACGATGTCTAATATGAAAACCCACATTGGTTTTTCCGATAGCCTAAGGAAAGTACTTGTAGTGCTTTCTAGTTTTGTTTTAGGGATAGTTGCCCTGACAGTTTTTCAGGATCTATTGGAGTCAAAAAGAATAGGCATTGTTTTCAACCTGGATGAGTCACTTCTGTTTAAGACTGTTTGGTTGCTGTTTATTCCGATTTTGATCATTTTGTATCAAAGGATGAAAATGCAAAATCTGGATAGCTATGCTAAAATGATCCTTTACATCGGTTCTGCCATTGCTGTACACCTGCTTGTTTTACCTCTACTGGGATTGGTTTTTTCCGAACTGTATTTTCAAGGAAGGTATGATTTATACAAATTCTTTTCCTTTACATTGGCACATGATCTATATAAGCTTGTCATTGTTTATACAGGTTTTGTGCTTGGATTTAAATTGACGTCAAAACCCGCTCCAATCATAAAGGATCAATTCTCGGATTCCATCATGATCAATAGCGGAAGAGAAACGAAGCTCCTGAAGGTTGAAGAGATTGTTCAGATTACTTCCGACACGCCGTACGTTTGCATCCACCTCAAAGACAAGAAATACCTACATGCCGCCACACTGAAGTCTATCTGCGAACAATTGGACAGTCGGCTTTTTGTACGTGTGCATAAAACCACTGTGGTCAATTGTTCAATGGTAAGTTCTTTGACATCCCGCTTGAATGGTGACTACGATTTGATGTTGACCAACGGAGTGTTGGTAAGGCTTAGCAGAACCTATGCTGCAGATTTCAAAAAACGCTATCCTGCAAGTCAACGGGTGGAAGCATAAACTCCTCAGCTAAGACGGTTTAAGTTTTTTTGTCCTTTTTCAGTCCATAGTTTGGTCAAAAATTTAAATGATCAACTATGGAAAAATACTGTAGCACAAATCCATTGTGTTTTTTATGGATAATCTGGTTGAGTGTATCGTGCAATGCGCAGAACAACTATCCACCCACCAAAACTGTAGGAGGGGGATGCGAGGGTTGTGAAGCATTGTATGAATATGGAGAAAAAAAATTAGGTCCTACCGATACCTTGCCAGGATTTAAGGACAACAGCCCTCAGCTAAAAATTACCGGAACCGTTTTTCAAAAAGATGGGGTGACACCTGCTGAAAATGTGATTCTCTATATCTACCATACCAATAGGCAGGGTATCTATGAAACCAGAGGCAGTGAAAAAGGCTGGGCCCAGAGGCATGGATACATCAGAGGATGGATTAGAACCGGCCAAGACGGAAAGTATACATTTTACACGTTCAGACCTACAGCATATCCTGATAGAAGCGAGCCTGAACACATTCACATTACTGTAAAAGAACCTGGGATAAATGAATACTATTTGGATGACTTTTTCTTTGATGATGACCCGCTACTCACCCAACGCAAAAGGGAAAAATTAGAAAACCGGGGAGGTTCAGGGATAACCTTTCCAACTGAGGAAAAAGGGCTATTTGCTATTCGACGGAACATCATTTTAGGCAAAAACATACCCGGTTATGAATAAGGTGCTTTATATGCTGCTTCTTTTGACTGCATTTTCATGTATGGGTAAGTACCAATCCCAGGCCCCAGAATTAACTGTAAATCACGCAGCCAAACAAATCGCTGATGTCATAGGCGATACGATCAAAGTAGACCTTCAGAAATCAAAAATAGAATGGATTGCCACAAAAATGAGGGGAACTAGGAGACGTACGGGTACCATATCTTTTGAAAATGGTCATTTGCTGATGAAAAATGGTGAAATCATTGGAGGAACTTTGAGCGTGGACATGGAATCAATGACCGTAACGGATATTCCTTTCTCTGAAGAAATAGCTCGCAAAAATTTTCTAGATCATGTGAAGAGTGAGGATTTTTTCAATGTGACCAAATTTCCTTTATCAACTTTGACATTGACAAGTATCCATAAAATAAGCGAAGACAGTCTTGAATGCTCTGGAAACCTTACCATTCGGGAGGTCACCAAAAACATCACTTTTGTGGCCATACATCAGGGACTCGTTTTCTCAACCATTTTCAAATTCAACAGATTTGATTGGAACATTGCCTATCAAGGAAATTGGGCTGACAAAACACTGGTAGACAAGGATGTGGAATTGTCAATAAAAATAGTGATTCAGTGAGCATATTTCCCTGGATTAAATATAAAAACCAACATAGAAAAACCGCCTCCTGATGTTTTTAGAGTATGTTTCTTGGAGGAAATGTGAAATGGCAAAAATTATTGTAAATGTTCTAATCGAAGAGCCTGCATGATTGGCGGAACTGGTTGTCACATGGGGCAAGATCAACAAAGACAAAATCAATCAGCTAATCCCAAATGGATTGGTGCAGCAAGCTGGTTTGGTAAGTGTAGAATTAGCCAAAAGCAACGGTTCAAGGACTATTAGGTGAAATTCAAGATTTGACAATTCCCGAAGATTTTGAAAAAACGTTTGGTGATGTTGATGGCTCAAAGGAATATTATATAGGCTTAAGCAAGTCGGTAAAGAAACTGATGTTGCCCCAACTTCTCTTTGCCAAGCGTCCGTAAACCCTACAATAAAGCATGGCTGAAATCCTTCAAACATACATTGGCAAAATGAATACTTCAGATGCGTAGGACTATTCAGAAGAGTAATACTTTATTTAAATTGTTTTGTGTAAACGACAAACCACGCTTGCTTCAGTGGAACTCTTTAGGCGATTGCAGACAAGAGTTGTATAATGTCAAAGTTTTTTTTAGTTTAGTAAGAAGTATTTATTGACAAAAATGGTATAAAAGTCCTCTAAATAGCACTATGGCAGACACCTCATCAAACAGAATGATGGATAAAGCGACCACAGTCATTCAATCCCAAGCAGATATGTGTCAAGCTTATGCGGACGGTTCTGTTGGGGTAATTGTTTCAGGAATGATTTGGTTGGCTGCAGCATTGATTGCCCATCAATACTCAGCTAATCAGGCCATTTGGATGCTCTTTTTTGGGGGTATGTTTATATTTCCAATCAGCATGCTTATCGGAAAGTTAATGGGCCTTAGCGGGAAACATGCTAAAGGAAACCAACTGGGGAACCTGGCTATGGAAGGAACAATTTGGATGATCATGTGCTTGCCGCTTGCTTTTGGGCTTTCCATGCAACAGACAGAATGGTTTTTCCAGGCGATGTTGTTGATCATCGGCGGCAGGTATTTAACGTTTTCAACCATTTATGGAAAGAAGATTTACTGGATTTTGGGTGCTGTTTTAGGAATAGCTGCATACGCTTTATTTGTTTTCAAAGTACAATCCTTGGGATCCTTATTGGCAGGAGCAGGTATAGAGATTTCTTTTGGGCTGTTGATGTTGTTTTCCTATCGCAGGAATTTCAAGAGGTCTTTGGTCCTGGGTTAATATGATAACATATTGAATAGAATATGTAATGGCAAGTGAGCACGAGGTCAGATTCTTATAACTCTTTTGCACAACAGGCAGGAATTCACTAACTTAAAATAAGCATCAGATGGGAAAGCTAAACAATTACTTTTTTCTATCAGGGGTGTTCTTTGTAGTTTTCCTTGTTTTTGAATTCACTACGATCTATGGAGACTCCGGATGGGCAAAAAAATATTTGCTGGTATTGTCCGTAGTCTTTCTAGTCACCGGGATTTCAAACAGACGAAAGAACAGCAATAGAAGCGAATAGTCTGCAGATGTTAAATTTAGGTGGATGACAATAAGCTGACTTTAGCTATTGAATGGATTTATTTAACCTTTTCAGAAATCCAAAAAAATGGAAGTATATGAATCTTTGAATCCATCATTTGCACTGCTTATACCTTTGAATCCCTATAGGAATTGGAAATGCAGTAGGTTCTGCTTTAGACAAGAAAGTGCTCAAAAAAAGAAGACCACTTGAATTGGTGATAAATCAAAAATGCGTGCATCATGAATTGGACATTGATATTCAGTATTCTGACTTTTTATGGTTTGCTGGTAGCAGTCAATATTCCTGCGCCCTTCATAGGTCTTGAATTTGAAAGTGGCAGCACGCCCAAACTTTGGTTTGCACCACCTGGATTTGTCATCCCGATTGTATGGTTTGTACTTTTTACCCTTCTGGGAATTGGGAGATTTAACCTTATCCAAAATGGCCTAGACCAATACCAATGGTGGCTCTATAGCCTGGCTTTCCTCTGTGCAAGCTATGCTTATTACACCTTGGGTTTTGCAAAACTGACACCCATCTCAGCTCTGTGGTTTGGTTTATTCGGCAATATACTCGTGATCTTATTTTGCATCCTGGTAGTTTACAAGTTATTTCCAGTCAATAAATCAGCAGCACTTCTAGCCGCACCTGTTATCCTTTGGACAGCATTTGCTAGTTTAATTGTCATCGGTGAAATGAAACTTGAAAAACTTATTTGACACATTTAGCAATGGCATCTGGAGCCGCATGTAGAAATAGCGGAGGCTTTGAAATGTGATCTTTGGTAAATCCAGTTAAATGACACAGTTTATTTTAGAAGTTGAACAAAACAACAAACGCTTACACCTGGTAGCTAAGTATTTTTGATCACTTTTGTATTTTATGTGCTGATTCACCTGCTCGGTTATCAAAATTCTTTAAAAAAACCGCTGCTTTAGCTAATTGCATTAGGTTTTGCCGGATTGATGTTGATCATACTTTTTTTTTCTATTTATCTAAATTCCATCAATTTGATCTCACTAACATTGATTTAATGCCTGTTTTAAAAATGCCCATTCCATAGCTCAAGTCTACCCATGCCTTGTAGGGAGGATCGTTTTTTGCCTTGGACAGACTGAGCTGCAATTGTCTAGAAATTAGCAGGTTGTCTCAAATATTTTTTGAATTTACAGGTAACATTTCCGCTGTTTCCAAATCTAGTATCAGGTGATGGATAGTGTATACAAACACTCCTCCACATAGGAATCTTTTTCAATACAATTTTTATCTCCATGAAAGCAATTAAATACAGGCCGCCTCAATCAAGGCTTGAGCCTATTCCTGACAAAGAGAAGATCGAATTGATCAACAGGCATTCCTTCAAGTTTATAGATAGTGAAGGTAAGGAGCAGATTCAGCGAATAGATGAATTTGAAGAAGAGAATAAATTTATCAACAGGGAGAATCTATTTAGGAACAAGCGTGAGATAGAGGTGCTTTCCCTATTTTTAAAATCCAGGCGCACTGCATTCCAGTTTTTTCAGACTCCAGTAAGTGTGGTATGGGATCAATACCAGACAGACATCCGCCACCAGAAAGACCGCAACACCTGTTCAGGGTTTGCCATGGTGGCGGCCATCGAAGCAAGGTACATGAGGGACTATGGGTTGAACTTAAATCTTTCAGAGCAGTTTTTTTGGCATTGTTACAAATCTACAGGACTTTCTCATCCCAAAATTTTCAAATACGAAAACCAGTCTTCCTATTGGGGAGGTGGCAATTCACATGGCATCAGAGAAGCTGTCAATTTTTCTATTCCCCTTGAGGATGATTGTCCATATTTGGATAAGCATGAAATGCAAAGTCTCCGAAATCGCATTCCTGAAGCAGGTCTCTTGAACTGGAGAGGTGAACCTGAAGAAAATACAGTTACCCAAGAAGAGGTTGACGCCTTTGAATATTCACCTTTGTACATTTCTGATAAGGCCAGGCAAAATGCCAAGTATGGCGTCAAATCATTTTTGATTTTGAATGGAGATGAGGTAAGAAATCCCTCAAGTCTAGAACGGTATCTTGCTTGGGGTTATGAGGTCATTGTAGATGCCCATCTCAGATGGAAGATAGATCCGTCCACAGGAATATTAGGTTATGATCCTGATGTTCAAGGAGGGTCACATGTTTTTTTGATTGTTGGCTATGACCGGGAAGACCAGATTTTTTACATCAAAAATTCATGGGGAGAGAGAGGCTTCATTAGGGTCAGCTACGAGTTTGCCCAAAACTGCTTTATCCTTGGGTCCATAGTTACCGAAGTTACCCATCCTGATAGGCCAACCAAAAAATCAAGGGCACTAGGCCGTTGGAAGATGAACCATGACGGTTGGTCAGGTGAGTTGGTCATCAGGCGGTTTACCAATGCCAACAATGACATCACCAGATTAGGCCATTATAGAAGCAATGATGGATTTGTCAAAGCTGTCAACGGCAACTTCATCCATGAAGGTCAGGGATTGAAGTTTTTTCTTACAGAAAATGAGGATACAGAACCCTCTAGCCAAGAAGGACAATTGTTTACAGTGGATGTTTTCAGTTGGAATATCAAACATGCTGCAGGTGATACGGAGTGGAATGGGATACCCTATGGTGCCTACATGAGTAGAGATCGATTTTCCAGTGCTCATGGTAGGAGCTTTGACCCCACAAAGTGGAAGGGGAGGTGGTTGATGAACCATGATGGATGGCAGGGAACCCTGACACTCTCTCGTATCATGACCCTTCCATTACTTGGATGGATGGTCCAAGGTGAGTACCAACCTGCAAATGGCACAGCCAAAACCATTTTTGGATTTATTGATAGACAACGTCCGCATATTTTGAGGTTCAGTATCAGCTTTTCCAATGATAACAACCAGCCATTTGTACTCCATTTTCATACCTGGAGTGCTGATTTGGCAAGCGGATATACCCATTGGAATGGTCAGCGTTTTGGCGCTTTTGCCTTTAAAAGATAACAGTTCAGAAGGTGAAATTCTGTCCAGCTGAAGCATTAAGATGCAGCTCTAGTGCTGGAAATTTTTAACCAAGAAAATCTTCAATGGAATTTTTTAGAGTACCAGTTAACCACAGGGATACCGAAAACTGAATAGAGTAGGTAAAACTTTAAAAAAAAAGAAAAAAATGAAAGAATTGGAAGAAAGATTCAGAAACATGCATTTGCTAGATA
>DAIPZN010000130.1:0-10657 GCA_036782195.1 Cyclobacteriaceae bacterium
AACATGAATTATGTACTATGGTAAATAATATTATTTTTAAAATTATTTAAATCAAAATAATTACACAAAAGGTTTTATTTAAAAATGAAAAAATGCTAAAATTAAATCTCCTTAGCGTAAATTTTAAATTAAGTTTGGATTTCAGTCTATTGCTATGATTTCCGGATTTTCCATGTAGGGGGCAAAGTATTATTTAAAAATTGTGAAGTGGGAGGTCCTTGATTGAGCTATAAAAACATTTCCAGTATCAGTATGAAATAATTTTTAACACTAATCCCAATAAATTATGTACTACACCAAACACTTGTATGTAATGCTGTTGATGCTGATTATGAGCAGCACGGCTTTATATGCGCAAAAAACAGTCACGGGGACAGTCACTGATGACTTCAATGAGGGCCTTCCTGGGGCTGCTGTCCTGGTCAAAGGCACCAATACAGGTACTGTTACCGATATTGACGGTAGCTACACCATAGAGGTCCCGAATGACGAGAGCGTGCTAGTCTTCTCGTATTTAGGTTTTTCCTCCAGAGAGGAAGTAGTAGGCAATAGAAGCACTATCAATGTCACATTGGAGCAGGCTGTCAGCGGTTTAGATGAAGTAGTGGTGACAGGTTATGGCTCCCAGTCCAGAAGAGAAATTACCGGTGCGGTGGCATCTATTGATTCCGAAAAGCTGTTGGCCATACCCGCCACTACCTTTGCGCAGCAGCTGCAGGGAAGGGCTGCAGGTGTCAACATCATCAACGATGCCACACCGGGTGGTGGGGCTACCGTGCGGATCAGGGGATTTGGCACCATCGGCAACAACAACCCGCTATATGTAATCGATGGTGTGCCTACCCAGAACCAGGGGAACCTCAATCCCAATGACATCGAAAACATCCAGATCCTGAAAGATGCTTCTGCAGCCTCCATTTATGGTTCAAGGGCTGCGAATGGCGTGGTGATCATCACCACCAAAAGAGGAAAAGTTGGAACACCTACCATTGCATTTGATACTTACTATGGAACCCAGAGGGCGGCTAATGCACCGACCCCTTTGAATGCGGAAGAACTTGGCAGGTACCTGTACCTTGCCAATGTCAACGCAGGCCGTACCCCTTCCCATGGTCAGTACAGTTGGGGTCCCAATGGAGAGGTCATCATCCCGGACTACGTTTTCCCAAGTAGGGGAATGGCAGGCGATCCAGGAGTAGACCCGAGTCTATATGCCTTGGAACCCGGCAATATCTATCCCATCACCCGGTCGGCTGATACCAACTGGTGGAACGAGACGACCAGAACAGCACCTATTCAAAACTATCAGATTACCGCAACCGGCGGTACGGAAAACGGCAGGTATGCCCTCTCGCTCAACTATTTCAACCAGGAGGGTATCGTAAGGGAAGTGGGATACGACCGGTACTCCATCAGGGCCAACACGGAGTTTAAGGTGCTCAACAACAGGTTGACCATAGGTGAAAACCTTACGGCCTCATTCGACAACAGGAGAGGGGGCTTCGGCAACGGCTCTGCCGGCAACAATGCGGAGCAAAATGCGGTATTCTCCTCAAGCCTTCAGCATCCATTGCTTCCGGTATATGACATCATGGGTAATTTTGCTGGCAGTAGGGGAGCGAATCTGGGTAATAACTATAATCCTGTGGCGGTACTTGAGCGTGCCAGAGACAACCGGAACATGAACCTGAGGGTGTTCGGAAATATGTACGCCAGAGTGGATATCACTGACGAAATTGCGGTTCAGTCCAGCTTTGGAATAGACGGTAATACCAGAAGAGGTAGATTTATTGGTCGTCCTCAACCGGAATATGTAGAAGGCAACTTCATCAACAGCTCCACTTCGGAAAATGCCTATTCCTATCAATGGGTATGGTCCAACACCGTCAGTTATGTCAAGACATTTGCCGATGTCCATAATTTTGACGCTTATCTGGGTATAGAATCCATCCAGGAATTCGGGGAGATCTTCGGTGCATCCAGACAAAGGTTTGCTTTCGAGACCACACCATTGATCAGTTACCTGGACCTGGGGGATCCCAATACAGCTACCAACTTTGGCTATGTGACTTCCGATTACAGGCTGTATTCGCAGTTCGGAAAAATCAACTACTCCTATGACGGAAAGTACCTGATCCAGTTTATCCTCAGAAACGACGCCTCCTCTCGCTTTCTTTCCGCTTCCAGAAACGCAACTTTCCCGGCTTTCAGCTTAGGCTGGAGGTTGTCGGATGAACCTGCAATTGCAGCAGCATTACCTTTTGTCTCTGACATGAAGCTGAGGTATGGCTGGGGAAAGACCGGAAACCAGCTGATCGGTGACTACAATGCCTTTACGACATACAGATCCAATATCTTCAATGCCGGATACCCCATAGATGGCAGTTCCACGACACCTGTCCTGGGTTTTGATGCCCAGCGATTTGGCAATCCCAATGCAAGATGGGAAACCACCACTTCCAACAACCTGGGCCTGGATGCGGAGTTCTGGGACGGCAAACTTTTCTTCGAGTTTGACATCTGGAACAGGGTCACCTCGGACATGCTGTTTGTGCCGCCCATCAGCTACGGGCATGGGGATGCTCTGGCACCTTCCTTCAATGTGGGGCAGATGACCAACAAGGGTATTGACCTGAATCTCGGGTTCAACAATACCGCTATGGCAGGGGATCTCAGGTACAGCGTATCGGCCAATTACTCCATGTACCGCAACAATGTGGACCGGCTGGATGAAAATGACGACAACGTCTTTTTCGGAAACTCCAGCAGGGTTCCTGCCGTGACGGTCACCCAGGCGGGTTATCCTATATCCTCTTTCTTCGGCTACAACAACCTGGGTATTTTCCAGAACCAGGAAGAGGTCAATGCCCATCCGCCCTATGGCAGCTACAACGCAGTGGGCAAATTCAAAGTGGAGGATGTCAACGGTGACGGCATCATCACGGATGCGGACAGGACCATCATCGGCAATCCCCACCCGGACTTTGTCTATGGTGTCAACATCAGCGTAGGCTACCGCAACTGGGACTTTACGGTTTTCGGCAACGGTTCTGTCGGCAACGACATTTTCAACTACATGCGCTACTGGACGGACTTCAACACCTTTCAAGGCAATAAGTCCAGAGACGCCCTATACAACGCATGGACACCGACCAATCCTACTGGCACTACCCCCATCATGGATGCCAACGACCAGATCAGCAGCAGACCTTCCAGCTATTTTGTAGAAGATGGGTCTTATTTCAGGCTGAGAAACGTGCAGCTGACTTACACCCTTACTCCAGCCGCCCTCAAAACCATAGGACTCAGCAGAGCTGCAATTTATATACAGGGTCAAAACCTGCTCACCATCACCAATTACACGGGGATGAATCCTGAAATCCAGACAGGTACAGACAGTACACTGGGCTTTGACGGAGGCTATATGCCTGTGTCGAGAAATCTGATCTTAGGCCTGAATGTGACATTCTAATCAAAAAGAAAATCAAGATGAAAAAGTTATATATCAAATCTCTCGTTGCGGCCACTGTTCTTAGTGCTGTGACAGTAACTTCCTGTAAGGATGAATTTCTTGAAGTAGTTCCTCAAGGTCAATTCAGCACTATAGGCTTAGCCAATGCCCAGGGCGTGGAAGGTCTGCTGATAGGCGCATATTCCATGATCTCCGGCTATGGGCTGGATGGCCAGTCTTCCTGGAACGGGACCATCGAAAACTGGGTGTATGGGGGTGTGGTATCCGATGATGCCTACAAGGGAACCGATGCCGGGGATCAGCCGGAGCAGTCTTTTCTGGAAACCTACGATTTCCAGGCCACCAACAACCACATCCGGAACAAATGGCGGACGGTGTACAAGGGAGTGGCCAGGGCCAATGACGTGATCAATACGCTGAAAGATGTGGAGGATATTTCGGAGGCGAGAAGGGCGCAGATCCTTGCCGAGGCTCGCTTTCTCCGGGGCTTTTTCCACTTTGAAGCCCGGAAGATGTGGCGGAGACCTGTCTATATCGATGACGAGACCTTCGTATTGGATGATCTTGAGAGCTCCAAAGTCCCCAATGATAGGGAGATCTGGCCCTTTATAGAAGCTGATTTTGAGGCTGCCATGAATGTCCTCCCGGAGCGACAAGGTGATATAGGCAGACCCAACAAATGGGCTGCGGCAGCATTTTTGGCCAAAGCCAAAATGTTCCAAGGTTGGGATCAGACAACTGGTGCGGCTAATCTTCCTGTATTACAGGAAGCAAAAGTCATCCTGGAAGACATCCTGGCCAACAGCGGTTACAGCCTGGTGCCGGATTTTGAGGAAAATTTCCTTGTCGGCACCCGCAACAACCAGGAGTCCATCTTTGAGATCCAATATTCCATCTCGAGTGCCACCACACAGGCGGCCAATGAAGGCACCACGTTGAATTATCCCTACACAGACCCTTGGGGATGCTGTGGGTTTTACCAGCCATCACAGAACCTTGTCAATGCTTACAAGACTTCACCGGATGGCCTGCCTTTGTTGGAGACATTCAACCAGACCGATGTACCTAATGATCAAGGCTTGACATATAGCCAACCTTTCACCCCTTATGCCGGACCTTTGGATCCCCGTCTGGACCATACCGTGGGTAGGAGGGGAATCCTCTTCAAAGGGTACAAGATCCACGGCAGTGACTTTATCAGGGACCAGAATTATGCGGGACCCTATTCCCCTAAAAAGCACATTTCCGAACCGGAATTTTTTGGGATAGGAGCCAATCCCAGGCTTTCGGCCAACAACTACCGCATCATGCGACTGGGTATGGTGATCCTGTGGCTTGCCGAATGTGAAGTGGAGTTGGGCAATCTGGAAAGGGCCAGGCAGCTGGTCAACCAGATCCGTCAGCGGGCAGCCAATCCTGAGGGTTTTGTGCCCAGGGCCATCCAAGGTGCTGAGCGCAACAATTTCACGGTAGTTGAAGGGGAGCCTGCGGCCAATTATGTGATCAGCACCTACAACAGTCCCTGGGCGGATGCCAACGTGGCCCGTCAGGCGGTGCGGATGGAGACCAGGCTGGAATTTGCGATGGAAGGCCACAGGTTTTTTGACCTGCAGCGCTGGGGCATTGCCGCCGAGACCATCAATGCCTACCTGGCGGTAGAAGGCACCAAAAGGAATTACCTGAACGGGCGGAGGTTTGTAAAGGGCGTACATGAGTATTTCCCGATCCCGCTGGAAGCCATAGAAAGATCATTTAGAGACGGTCAGCCCACCCTGACCCAAGATCCGGCTTTTGATTGATAAATTCGGATAATAACCGGTAGAACCATCCGGACAAATTTTGCCCCCAAAAAGTCAGCTGCTTTTCTGGGGGCATTTTTATTGGTTATGAAATAGGTTGATTTTTTACAAACTGTTTAAATAATATACAATATCCCTCTTCCTCCGCTAAAACTTTCCATGCAAAGCTAAAAAGCCTTTTGCCAGCTTTTCTAATGATCCTCCTACCTCGGGAATTTTTTTTAAATAAGTGTGGGATCAATCTGTTGCCATGATTCTCCAAAAAGAATGGGAGTAAAGTTCCTTTACCAATTTTTACTTCATTAAAGTTCAATCCTTTTCAAGAAGTTTGAATAAGACATCATACTTGATCAATTTAAAATTATCCTCGTTGGAAGCGATAAGCAGTTTTCAGGATAAATATGTATGGCTTCATATTTTTCATGGTTCTTGAAAAACTTGTCCAAAAAGTTAGTTTTTCCAGTTCCAAATGCACCTGAAAAAATAATACACTGGTTATTGAATATCTCAAGGTGATTCTCGAATTGTTTTTAGGGTATGTCTAATTCAAATTTCATTAAAATTGGTTTATTATTTGACTAATCTTTGGCCACTTCTTTTGCCTTGTCCCTCAACAATTGCGCAATATCAATAGGTGGCAACAAATACCCACCTATAGGACCCAAATTGGTGATCTGGTAGATGATGTTTCGGAGGTTGTTGATCATCATATTTAAGGTGGAAAATTGGGTCAGGTTGATTTTGAGATTTTCTTCGAGTGCTTCCGGATCTTGAATACGGAAAGTGCCTCCACCTTCTACCATTATTTTATATCCAGGAAGTGAATCCTCTTCTCCTGAATTGACTTGAATCATGGTAAATAATTGTATTTCCTGCTCCTCTTCATTATTCCGCAGCCCAAATTCGATATCTACTGAATAGGATTGAAACAGTTCCTTGATGTCCAGGTCTCCTTCTTCCGGCACAATAAACTCATAGTGAGATTCCAATAATTTGAAATCCAATAACTTTAAAGGGGAAAATTTTGCTTTCATCCTGCCATAGCTATTACATCCTTGTCAGCATGACTTACTGCCATTACTGTTTGAGGATTGGTGACTTGATTTTTTAATTTGAAGTATTCTTGAGTCATTGTCCAGCGCTGATGATAAGCCATCACTTCTTCATTAACCTTTGCTTCAAAAGCTTCTTCAGTAGTCACAAACTCACCCTCTGCCAAAACTGCATGAATGGTAATTCCCAGAACCTTTTCAAGCTTGTCTATGGTCGAAAACTTAAAATCCCCTTGCCCTTTAACCCATTTGCTGACCTGCTGAGGCGTGACTTCCAATTCCCTGGCGAGCTGAGCTTGACTCCATCCCTTTTCTTCCAATGCATCCAAAAGCCTTAAAGCAACTTTAGCAGCTTGTCTAAGCGTTGCTTTATTGGCTCTCCTAAACACTACCTTTTCCTTCCAATTGGAAGCAGGGTTTTCGGAAGCTAGGGCTTTGATTTTTTCTTCGGTCCTATTCATCGTTGTCAAGGTCTAGGTAAACAAATTCAGGAGTTTCACCTTCTTCATTGAGGTATTTTTTAACCCATTCCAATTTATGTAACTCCAATTTAGTGTGTGGCCTATCTGCCATTTGATGGGTTAGTTTGATTGTCCCTCCAGTTATAACAAAAGAGGAACCGCACCGGATCGCATATATGCGTAAAAATGAATTGCTTTGGGGGCCATATGCTTTTAATGCTTGTAGTGGATATGCTTTTTCTTTTTCTCTGTTGTCCAGAGGTTTAAAATAAACTGCTAGGGATTTTCCTGTATTATCCTCTGCCAAATCATAAAGCAACTCAAATAAGGCATCTGCATCTTCAATTGTCTGCAGTACAATTTTGTTGAGTTTGGCCTTGGGAAAGTAGCTTTCATAATGAAGAATTCCCTAAGGAACTCTACATCTAACCACTGTTCTTGTAGTATTTCAAGCGCATTTAGGTCCTCTCCTTCGTACTTGACTGCGAAGAGATTTTTATAAGAAAGCTCGAAGATACTAACAATTTTCATATTATCAACCTGCGGGTTTATGTTTTTTGTTTTAATTGATAACTTAACTGTTCCTCCTTCGCCATCAACCCCTCAATCTCCTCCACCACATACTCCTTCACCTCCTGATACATCAACTCCCCCTAAAAGCTTTTGCCAAAATCATATGAGGCAATTGATTAATCTTGGCCTTAAAGGAAATATGCGGGGATTCGATTTTGTCTGCAAGGGAGTAAAAGCATTTTCTCTCCAATATACCCCTTCATTACAAATAAACCTATAGTTCATCCTTTCCACATCCGTGTATTTCCAGCCTTTTCGGAACCTCTTCACCTTTTTATCGGTTGCCAATCATGTAGTATCTCAATTTTTAAATCACATACATGATGCAAGACATAGGAAATAAAACGGCTCTGATCACCGGGGGAACAAAAGGTATCGGGTACGGAATTGCCGCGGCACTGATGGAACAGGGCATGAAGGTGGCCATCACCAGCAGGTCCCAGGAAGCTGCCGAGGAGGCTGCCGCTAATCTCAATCAATCAGGCAAAGGGGAAGCCTTTGGTGTGCAGGCGGATGTCAGGGATTTCGGTTCCCAACAGAAAGCCATTGATCAAGTAGTCGAAAAATGGGGTCAGCTTGACCTGCTTGTGGCCAATGCCGGCATAGGCCATTTTGCGAATATCGCCGATCTGACCGTAGATCAGTGGCATGAAACTATTGAAACCAATCTCACAGGGGTGTTTTACAGCATCAAAGCCGGACTGGAAGCGCTCAAGGCCAGCAAGGGTTTCTTTATCACCATCTCCAGCCTGGCAGGCACCAACTTCTTTGCCAACGGTTCCGCATACAACGCCAGCAAATTCGGTGTGACAGGCTTTACGCAGGCAGTGATGCTGGACGTCAGGCAGCACGGGATCAGGTGCACGACCATTATGCCCGGTTCAGTGGCTACACATTTCAATGACCATGTCCCAAGTGAAAAGGACGCCTGGAAAATCCAGATCGAGGACATCGGCAAACTGGTCGTGGACCTGATGCAAATGCATCCAAGGTCCCTGCCAAGCAAGATAGAGATCAGGCCGAGTATGCCGGGATAATCCCTACGCATTACCTATTCGGTCCAAGCTATTCGTCCGCAGGCGGACAAAAATGTACGGAACATATCAGCCCCATTTGCCCGTTATCAGCCCTCAACGGCCGGTAATGGGCTTTTTTTGTGGCATGGAAGTGGAAATCCTTAAGCAGGACCCGGCTTAGGTTGCCAATAAACCATTTTCCATGATACAATTAACAGAGGTAGACAAGTATATAGATTCCCGTTTTCAGCGGGTTTTTATTCTCAAAGGGATCAATCTTACGATTCAGCAGGGAGAATTCGTCACGCTGATGGGTGCCTCCGGGGTGGGTAAATCCACCTTGCTGAACATCATCGGCCTGCTGGATGATGACTATGCGGGCAGCTATGAGTTTGACGGGCAGCAGATCAAATCCCTGAAGGAAAAGCAACGTTCAGCCCTGCACAAATCGGAGTTCGGCTACATCTTCCAGGCCTATCATTTGATAGATGAGCTGACCGTATACGAAAACATCGAAACACCCCTGCTTTACAGGAACGTTTCCGCTTCCGAAAGGAAAAGCATCATCGCCGATCTTCTGGACAGATTCAAGATGGTAGCCAAAAAGGATCTCTTTCCTGAGCAACTTTCAGGAGGGCAACAGCAGCTGGTCGGGATTGCCAGGGCCATTGCGGGCAGACCCAGGGTGCTGCTGGCGGATGAGCCTACCGGCAACCTCCATTCCGCACAGGCCAAAGAAATCATGGAGACTTTTGCTGCGCTGAACCGGGAAGGCACCACCATCATCCAGGCCACCCATGCTCGGGAAAATGCCAATTATGGCACCAGATTGATAGAAATGGCCGACGGTAGAATAGCAAATGACATTAATATCTAATATGAAACATGTTTATCTGGTATGCCTTTGGGCATTAATAGGAGTGGGGGAATTGGCTGCTCAAGACAGTCTGAGGTTGGATTTTCGGCAGGCAGTGAAAATGGGACTCGAAAAAAACGTCAGCTACCAATCACTGAACAACCTTCAGGAAGTAAGGCAATTGGAAAAACAGGCTGCCACCTTAGGACACTTGCCCCGGCTGAATATGACCAACAACTTCTACAGGCAAAGCGGACAGCAGTACCAGCAGGTAGAGGACCAGATCATCGTCACTAATCTTACCAATAACAGCATCTCGTCTTCAGTCAATGCCAACTTGCCGGTTTTCAATGGAGGGAGGAGATTGAACATGAGCAAGGCCACCAGGTCATTTGTACAGGCAGGGAAAAATGAAATTGAAAGGGCCTCCCAACAGGTTGTATTTGATATTGCGCAGCAATATCTCCAAGTATTGTTAGACCAAGAGCTGTATAGGATTGCTGTGGAGAACCTTGAAAATCAGAAAAAACAGCTTGAGCAGATTTCAGGCTTTGTTGAAGCAGGCTTAAGGACTCTCTCTGATCAATACAACCAGCAGTCTGAAGTGGCTAGGCTTGAAGTGGTAGCACTCAATGCCCGGATTCAATGGGAAACTGATGCCTGGACACTTGCCGAAATACTTCAATTGGAACCGAATACGCTCCCTGTTTTGGAGCCAGTTTCTCTTCAGGCCGAAAAGAGCGCTTATCTCACTATGGATATGGAATCTCTTTACCAACTAGCCATGCTTCAGCGGAAAGATTTGAAACAACAGGAGGAGCTTGTGGTAGGTACCAAACGTATGATGAATGTATCCAGATCCTTTATGTATCCACAATTGAATGCGTTTTTTAATTATTCTACATTTTATACCTCCTTTGATGACAGAAGAATCAATCAGCAGCTATTTGAAATCTATCCTCAGCGGACACTAGGCTTATCCTTAGCAATACCTATTTTCAACAATTTTGATAACCGGGTAACAGTGGCAAGAAGTAGGATGGAACATAAAAACCAACTGCTAGAAAGAAATGCCCTGGAAAGAAGGGTGCTTCAAGAAGTAAAACTTGCCTATGAAAATTATCTTGCTGCGATCAAAAGAGAAGAAGCCACCCAGGCACAAGTAGCTGCGGCTGAAGAAGCTCAGATTGCCATAGCCGAACGCTTTCGATTGGGTGTTTCCAATTTTGTAGATCTCGCTACCGCGAACCGACAATTGGTCACTGGGCAATCCGACTATGCACAAGCACTTTATATGTTGTATTTTCAGGAAGTGATGCTTCACTACGCCTTAGGTGTGCTGACACCTGATATTTAAAAAGCCAACAAGACATTTTTCCTAGTAAAAACCTATGCCCTTTACCTGGCATAGGTTTTTTTGTTTTACAT
>DAIPZN010000131.1:0-10599 GCA_036782195.1 Cyclobacteriaceae bacterium
CTGTATGCAAGGTGCAAATTATTGTCTTTTCTTGAGTTTTTGACTCATTTAAGAAATGAAAAAATAAGGACATCAAATTCTTTTTAGGTGGTGAATAAAGTTTGAAAAAAAATTAAAATTTTTTGCTTTTGATCCCGTTGGCTAGTGTTTTTGTGCTTTTTATTTACTTTTCTGATCTATTTTAGGGTATTTATACGCTATTATTTTCTTACAAGTGAAAAGATTTAAGTTTTTGGAACAGTTATTAATTCAGAAAAAGAAGTGGTTTTTAACACCTCTTATTGGTTGAATTTAAATTATAGCTTGAATACCAGTACTATGTCAATTAAATCGAAGATCAATAACAGGGATTTTGATAGTGAAATCCGTTTCCTCACAAGCAGAAGCAGTGGTCCAGGTGGACAACATGTTAACAAAACCAACAGTAAGGTTCAATTGATATTCAATATCAAAGAATCGTTGGTGTTAGATGAGTCTGAGAAGGAAATACTGTTACAAAAACTGGCTTCCAAAATCGACACAGAAGGGAAAATACAGTTACAGGCACAAGACAGCAGATCCCAAAAGACAAATAAGGATGCGGTAATAGGAAAATTTTATGATCTGTTATCTAAGGTGTTTGAAAAGAAAAAAGTCAGAAAGGTCACCCGTCCTCCGAAAGGAGCAACTGAAAAGAGATTAAAGGAAAAAAAGAAGCGTACGGAGAAAAAGCAAGCTAGAAGTTATAAGGCAGAAAAATAGCGTGGCTTTTTCATCTATAATTGTTGATGAGGATGATTGCCTACAACTTGGGATCATTCCTCAGTGAATGAAGTAGCTCTATTGTGGTTTGGCCTCTTTTTTGGCTAATCACAAACGATGTTTTACTTAAACCACAAAAAGAAATGAGCAATTCAAATCAGACACATGACCATAGTAAAATTAAAAACTGGGTAGAAGAAAGAAATGGCGTTCCGGCAAGGATAAAGGGAACGGGAAAGTCAGATGCAGATGGACTGCTTCGCATCCACTTTCCGGACAACAGTGATTCAGATGATTTTGAGGAAATGGATTGGGAAGATTTTTTCAGGGATTTTGACGACAATAAGCTCGACTTCCTCTTTCAGGAAGAAAAAGCAAATGGAGAAAAAAGTACATTCCATAAATTCATTGAAAGATCTTAACCAGGATGAATTCTAAAAAGCCTCGAAGAGGCTTTTTTTTTAGCATTTCATTTCTTTCAGTGAAGTTTCTATAGCTACTTTCAGCCAGTAAGCCATCTGTTTTACAGGTTCATAAAAAAAATATAAAATAAAAATACATGTGGTTATTTTTTAAACTGATTTTAATTAAATTCAAATTAAATTTGAGTTTTGTGGTTAAATTTTTAACCTATTTTTAATACAATATTGCTAAAAATATTAAAAGTAGTTTAAAATTTAACTTGAATAATAAGAAGTAAGTGGAGAAAATCCTGGAAGAAGCCACAGCAAACTAGGGTCTTCAAATGAGGTGAATCGGAATGTGATGCTATCCATCCTAATATTTCTAATCTTTACTTCAAATTCAGAAAGAACCCAATCCCATACCCAAACTAGCCAAAGCTTTCTTGAAATCTCTTTGATTTTCATGTATCCATGGAAGTAAAAGGAGGACTGTTTTCAATTTTGTTGCATCAGAATATGGGCAGTCGAGATTATGGATTCAACTCACAAATGGGATGCTTTCATCTAATTTCAGGCAGGTATATGAACCACATCAAAAACCATAAAAACGAGAAAATGAAACCAATGAACAGAAGAAGCTGGATCAAATCTGGTCTTGTAGCGATGGGTGCAATGAGTATAGCACCGGCGATAGCTTTACCGCGAAAAGAAAATCTAGTTGCGTATCAGCCACAAAGTATTTTAAAGGAGCATTTACCTGCATTTAAATTTGATGAGAGCAGACTTGTGGCAAGGCTGAACGCCAATGAGAATCCTTATGGGCCCGCGCCAAAGGTGGTAAAGGCAATAACAGATGCGATTACTAGTGGCAATCGCTATGGTCATGCAGATGCTGCAACATTGATCAGTATGATAGCAGAAAAAGAGGGAGTTAGCCCCGAACACATAATGCTTGGTCCCGGATCATCTGATCTTCTTGAAAAGACCGCATTTGTCAGCTTCAAAGATGGAGGGAATATCGTATCGGCCGATCCTGCATACATGTCTTTGATCAGTACAGCCCAGTCATTAGGGGCTACCTGGAAGCCAGTGTTATTGACCAAAGACTATGCACATGATCTGGATGCCATGGAAAAGGCAGTAGATGTAGATACCAAACTAGTCTACATCTGCAATCCCAACAATCCCACCGGATCAATTACGGACCCTGTTAAGCTCAAGGCATTTTGCTCCAAAGTATCAGCAAAGACCCCTGTTTTTGTGGATGAGGCCTATCTTGAGTTTTTGGATAATCCAGAGGATCATTCCATGGTAGGGCTTGTAGCTGAAGGAAAAGACGTTATTGTTGCTAGGACTTTCAGTAAAATCCACGGAATGGCCGGCTTACGCATAGGGTATATCGTAGCTCAACCAGAACGGATCCAAAACATTACCAATAAGGTCCGCAGCACAATGGGGTTGTGCATTACATCTGTAAAAGGAGCTATTGCGAGCATGAAAGAGGAACAGTTTCTTCAGACATGCAAGCGCTTGAATACCGAATGTAGGGAATATGTCAGCAGTGAATTGGCGGCGCTTGGGTATGACTTTATTCCTTCCCATACCAGCTTCGTCATTTTCCCCATTGCCTTGGAAGGTCAATCATTCATGAAGGCTATGTATGACTCTGGGGTAGGGATTAGGGTCTATAACATAGCGAAGAAGCCATGGTGCAGAGTGAGCATGGGGACCATGGAAGAAATGCAGCTTTTTGTTGAAAGTTTCAAAAAAGTAACGGTTTAAGCATCATTACAATATGAGTATAGCTTTACAAAAAACGCTTTCTTTACTTATTCTCATCCTGATAGGCCTTCTTCTCAAGCAAAAACTGATCAAAGAAGACCATCATAAAGGTATCAAAACCATCATTCTTGATATTGCCTTACCGGCAATGATATTTGTGGCTTTATTGAAAATTGAGATCAACCCGGATCTTTTGATTCTGCCAATATTGGCTATCTTATTCAATATCCTGATGATTTTCATAACTCGTTTAGCCATGCCAGCTTTTGGTGCTGAGCCCAATTCAGCCGCAATGAGGACCATGATGCTGCTTTTGCCCTCACTGGCTCCTGGACTGACCTGTTTTCCTTTTGTTGCTGAATACCTGGGTGATGATGTATTGGCCTGGGCTGCTTTATCTGATATCGGGAACAAGCTGTTTGTGCTCATTATAGCCTATCTCTTGGCGATGTCTTGGTATTACAAAAATCATAGTCTCGCGGTCAGGTCGAATAGCCAAAAAATCAAAGAGCTGCTAATTGCCATGCTTCGGGAACCTATCAATTTGGTCATCTTGGTGGCGGTACTCCTCTTAGTAATGGGAGTTAACCTAGAGACTTTGCCGGTCTTCATCAGTGAGTCTATTGTTATGATGAAAAACATGATGACTCCGCTTGTTTTGCTGTTTATTGGTGTTGCGGTTATCTTCAAGTGGGATCAATTGAAGATGATCACGGCTTTGCTCACTTTTAGAGCAGGGTTCACCTTTCTGCTTAGCGGCATTTTTATCCTGCTGGTCCCCATGCCCAATGAAGCCGCCATATTGCTTGCAGTAGTATTTCCTCAAAGTGCAGTGAGTTTCTGGCCTTTCGCCCATATGTCTGCTGTACGTTCGATGGAGATGGCGAATCCTGAACTGAAAGGAAATCAGACATTCGATCTTGAATTAGGCATCAATATTCTAGCGATATCAATGCCTTTCAGTACACTTTTGATATTGGGAATCTTCACTTCAGGAACATATTTTCTCAATCCTTATCATGTCCTGACATTTGGTGGGCTGATGATTACAGGGTCTCTGGTTCCAAAAATCTTCAAATTGGTCAGGAATACCGGTGTCTCATTTAACCCTTTACCGGAGGACACACTTAAAGGCAGTTCCGTTAAAAAAGCTTGATTTTTTGAAATAGGTTTAAGTCAATTTTTAGACCCCCAGGTTGTAGCCTGGGGCTCTTTTTTGCAAAAAAAAAACCTAATCGATAGATTAAGTCTTTTGAAAATTATCACTCGTGTTTTACCCTTATTGCCACAAATTTACAGGCATATTAAAACAGATCAGATTAATTGCATTTGTTTGTAAACGATTTGTCGGGATTTTTCTAATTATATATTATTTGTGGGTAAAAAAAGGAGCAACAAGTCCCAAAAGCATCTGGATATGGGTTAAATCATTACTCATGATTCTGTTCTCTGGATTGATTTGGAATAGCATGCATTGTGCTGTTTTAATGTTGTTTTGAAATATCGGGATATGAAAAATGGAAACAATGCCAATTTCATTCAGGAATTCAGACAATTCCTTATTGTCAAAGTTTTTGACAAGGATTTTTTGGGGCTTTGCTTTAAGATGCTCCAATATTGCCTTATAAATTCCATTTGCCTTATGGGTTAATTCGAGTTTCTTGGTTGAATTGTGCTTGTTCTGATAGAGAATCCAAGGACTGTACTGATTAGTCGTTCGGTTATCTGAATACCATATTCCGGAAATTTCAAAATTTTGACATATCAAATCCATTGTTTTTTTTATTTTTTTTAATGGACTAATACCTTCATTGATTTTTTGATGGACCTTTGCAAAAAGTTCTAAAAGTAATTTTTCTTTTTCATATGAATAGCTTTCGCAAGATGGAGGGAGGCCGTTTTGAAAGTCTACAATATATCTGGGGATTTGATCCGGATTAGACAAAGGATAAAATGTAAGCTTCAGGTTGTTCATCCTATCAGTCCTTGTTTCAAATGATTTGACTGTTTTTCCTAATTGTTTCAAAAAAATCATAATGCTGCTTTTCAATTGAGCTGGGAAATAGTCAAATAAAAATTGCCCGTTTTCCGGAATTTCTGATTTTGAAGCGAATTCCTTCCATCTCAGATTTACTTGTTGTATAAATCCGTTTTGATCAATTTTACAAAGTGGGTTTGGATGGTTTGAAAAGAATGATGTATGGGTGGTGAGTTCGGATTCTACATTAGTCGGTTGGTCCTTGAGCTCTTTGCTTTCTGATGAAATGTCAATCAATTTGTGAAGTATATAGGAATAATTGTTGTGATCATCTTTAATCGGATAATTGACAGGTTTAAAATACTGGAAGTGCTCCAGATCATGTGATTTATAAATTTTAAATGGGTTCATTTCATTTGATTTCCCACTTTCAATAGCGCTATTTAAAAGTGCTTTGAATCCTTGTTTATTTGTGTAGCTGAGGTATTTGTGAGAGAAAAGTTGGTTTAAAGTGACTTCATTCCTGTTAATTGGCTCAGCAAATAGTGAAAAAAGGGAAATGTAAGATTTTGAAATCCAGACAATTTTATATCCTGTAGCAATTTTTTTAAGTAAAAACGCGTTCGAAACGTGGTTTTCTATAATTTGTTTTTTAGCAAAATCATTGACTTTCATCTTTTTGGGGTCAGCTTGTTTTTTCAACACATTAAATTAATTGCCAACCCTCCTATAGCTGATTCTATGTACAGAAATGTAAATCACATGTGAGGTTTATCATCTTGTCACAACTCTTGTAAATTGCTCTGTTTGAATATTTAATATGAATTTTAGTTTAGGAAGACCGTAGATAAAAAAAATAACTATTTTTTACTTAGATTGACACCTTGAAAATATTTAATGCACTTTATTAACATATTTTGGTATTTTATTTGGTTGAAAATTATATATTTAAAAATAATTGTCTATGTTTCTAAGCTAAATGACAAATAATTCAGTTATAAATCATCCAAAAAATCCTCATGCTTCGCAAGTGGCAATAAATTATTTGTCTTATTGAATAAAAACTCTCTTTATGATTTATATCATTACATTTTTCCATGTGATGTCAATTTCTTTTGTATTGGGGAATCTAAGTTTCACCTACCAGAGTCCGCCAGAAAATCATCATAAGATTGACTCCTTAAACAAGTTAAGCAGAGATATTTCATTGATAGACCCCGACCTTTCTTATAAACTAGCGCTTCAGGCTTTGGCGCTAGCCGAATCTGACAATTATAGAATTGGAATTGGGTATGCTTACAGGAATCTTGCCGGAGTAGCAATGAGAAATCAAAACAATATGGCTACTGCTTTGCAGCTATTGACCCAAGCACATCAGTTATTTGAGGAGAACAATGATCTGGAAGGTATAGCCAATGTCAACATTTCATTAGGCCATGTTTTTAGTCGGTTGGATTCTTTTGAATTAAGTCTTGACTACCATAAAAGTTCTCATCAATACTTCGAAAATCAACAAGATACTGCAAGGTTGGCAGTCACCTCATACAATTTGGGAGATGTGTATTTGCAGATGAAGGAAATGGATAAAGCTTCGGAGTTTTTGACTATTTCCTTTAAGTACGCCTCAGAAGTAAATAACAAAGCATTACAACTACATATCATCCAAAGAATGGGTGATTGGGAATTTGAAAAAGGAAATCGGGAAAAAGCTTTTGCCCATTATCAGGAAGTGCTAGACCTATCCTCAGAAGAGAGTAGTGGTTCCAACAAAATCAGCTTGGTTTCCAGCTTGATTTCTATGGCTCGAATTTGTAGCGAACGTGGAGAGATAGACAGACAATTGGATTTGCTACTTCAGGCAAGAGATGTCTCTGAAAATTTTAAATTTTATGATTTTCTACCGGAAATCTATCATGAGACAGTAGACATATACTTGAAAAAGGGCCAAATAGAAGAGGCTATTTCGCTTTTGGACCGATATTATAAAGTTCAGCAGGAAAATTATGAGTTGAATAAGGATATAGCCAGACAATTTTCAATAGGGTTTATAGAAAGTGATGACATACTGAAAAATCTCAATAAACAACAACAGGCGAGTGAATCACGACTGAGGCAAAGTAGGCTATTTGTCATGATTCTGGTCCTGTTATTGACAGCTTTAATTTATGCAGTAATCTCTTTGCGTAGAGTAGTCAGCCTTTATAAAGGTAGGCATAGGCAACTAGAAGCGATCATAGAAAATGCGCAAGAGGGAATCGTGTTTTTAGACAATAAATTAAGGATTTTAAAGACCAACCAAAAGCTATTGCAGATATTTGGTCTGGATCAGAATAAAAAGCTTCCAGAAAAAATTACTGAACTACTACACATACCAAGTCATATTTTTTACCAAGGCAAAGAAAAAGACCTTGATCTGGAATATTTCAGACCTGGCAAAACATCTGTTTTTTATACGCTGAAACTTAGTAAGGAAAATATAAGCGGGAAGATATATCACATTGCATTTGTGTATGACAATACAGAAGCGATCAACATGAAATTGGAGAATCTTGAACAAGATATGATTCTTACCAAAACTTATGAAATCGCAGGTGTTGGTGGTTTTGAAATGGAATTAGACTTAGACGGAAAAATAAAACTCCTTCAACTTTCAGATGCTACCAGAATCCGTCTGGGGGTTGCAGAAGGTGAGGATTTGACAAAAATTCCTTTGGAAGATAGGATGCTGCCCGAAAATATCGCTGAATTTAAAAATTCAGTCCTGCAAAATCTTAAAAAGGAAGATTTTTTTGAATTTGTATTTCATTTCAATCCACATAATGCCAAACCACTTTGGTTAAGAATAATTTCCAAAGCAAAATTAATGGAAGATGGCAAAAGTAGAATAAGAGGGTTGATAGAGGATATTACAGAGTTCAGAGAGCAAAATATAGTATTGGAAAATAACCTGGTAAGAGAAAAGGAACTTGTAGAATTGAAATCAAAGTTTATTTCTATTGCATCTCACGAATTTAAAACACCACTTTCTGCATTAGTCAGTTCAATAGAAATTCTAAAGTTGTATTTTCAAAAGTTGACAACTCCGGAATTTGAGGAAAAAGTCAATCGGCAATTTGAAAAAATTCATCGGCAACTGGAAAGGATTGACCAGACTTTGGTGAATATTTTGTTAGTGGAAGAAAACCAAAGAGAGGGAGCGGAGATCATGAGGGAAAATATCGGAATCAACGAATTTCTGTCCAACCTCGTTGCGGATTATTTTTCCGAAAATCCAACAAATTCGAGGTTGGTCCTAAACTTGCCGGAAAATGAGACCATACTCGCAACAGATAAAAACATGCTGTACTTTGTGGTCAACAACTTAATCAGTAACGCTTTGAAATATAGTCCTGCGGGTTCTCCAGCTCCTATTTTGGAGGTAACCACGACAGCAGGATACTTGCAGATCAGAATTCAAGACTTTGGAATCGGTATTCCTGAGGCAGATCAAGGAAAGCTTTTCAGCAGCTTTTTCAGGGCAAGAAATACTTCAGGACATAAAGGAACAGGTTTGGGACTTAAAATAGTCAAGGATTTTGTGGAAAAGCTGGATGGAGAACTGAGGTTTGACTCAAAAGAAGGAAAAGGAAGTACTTTTTATGTCACTCTGCCTATGAATTGACCTCAATCAGAGGAGGGTTTATTTAATTAGGTAAAAGATATTAATCTTTCTATATCTTCCTTACGCAGGTCGGGGAGCTGTATATAGAATCCGCGAAGATGGATTTCTTCACTAAAATGATCTCCCGAGTAGGTTAATGCCGGATACTTCAAATGGTTGGGTAAGGGGAATGTTTTCACCATATCTCTCAAAAGGGGGAGTGCTTGGAATATCTCTTCTATAGTAGAATCCTGGTGAAGCATGGCAGCAAACACCTCTTTATTTGAGAAGCTATGTGAAGTTTCGTCCAAAATCTCCAATTTATGAGCTGCCAAAAGCACTGTTTTTAGCAGCTCATGTAGACTTCTTGACTTTTTGATATGGTTCACGATTTGCTTCACTGTAAAGACTTCTGGAGATCCTTCTTTAATTTCCTCCAATTGTTGAGTGAGCCTGTTGATATATTCTGGATGCCGTGAATTTACCGCATAATACGGCTCATGGTAATGTGAAAAGGGATACCTCACAATCCCCAAGTCCCCATTAGTCCCACATTGGTTCATGTCTAAATAAGATCCAAGTGCCTGTGAGGATTCTTCTATTAGAGGAAGGTTAAACTGAACTGAGATCTGTTTGATTTTATCGATCTGTGCCGGCATGCCCATATGATGGCAGACCAGAATGGCTTTGGGCCTCATCTCAGTATTGAATCTTGAAAGCGCATCAGCTAGAAATTCCGGGCACATATTCCAAGTAAGCCTTTCACTTTCTATAAAAACCGGCTCTATGCTTAGTGCAAATATACAATCCAAAATGATCTCAGGACAGATATTAGGAATGCATATCTTATCCCCCTCAGACAAATCAAGCAATCTGAATGCAGTTGCAAGAGTTGTTTTCAAGCAGCTGCTTACCCCAAACAGTGAGCTGCTGAAATACCTGTTGAACCTCACTCCGGAAATGTTTTGCGATTCGTTGTTTAACTGTTGCATCAGAGAAGGACAATTCAATTGTACTGTAAGGATCAAAGGTTACTAAGGAGAATTGCCTCTAATGTGGCTGTTCAAAACCAGAACAGCAAGCATTGGTCTTTCTACGTAAAAGATCGGTATAAAAAAAACCGGTCCTTAATTTGACCGGTTTCGTTTTGAAGTATTATAAGTAAAGGGTTTAAAGATTATTCAGACGAGTAGTTAATTGGTGATGAGTTCTTTAAGATCTTTAAAGAGGCCTCTTCTTATTGGTATCGTATATTCTCCCAAAGTAAGTTCTTTGGAATTAAAAGAGGTGATGTGTCTGATGTTGACCGTAAATGACTTATGAACCCGTAAAAATTTCTTTGGAGAAAGGTCACCTATCACATCTTTTAAAATATCTCTTACTATATAATTTTTGTTTATTGTAAACACCCTGGTGTAAAGTCCATCGGCTTTTAAATAGATTACATCATCTTCTGGTACAGGTACCAAGAAACCTTTGTCTCTGATTTTCAAGGTTTTAATTTTGTCGTTTCCTGTGTGTTGACTTTCGAAATTTTTCAAAGCCAAATAAATACTTGATTGCAACCTTTCAACAGTGTAAGGTTTTAATAGATAGCCGTCATAATTTACCTTAGATACACGGTCAAGAATAGCAGAGTCGTGGTATGCTGTGATGAAGATCAAAGGGACTTGATATTTGTCTCGGATATGGTATGCCAGGTCTATTCCGTCCATTTCTCCTTCAATTAATATATCCATCAAAATCAAGTCTGGAGTATCTGTTATCAAAGCATTCAGGACATCAGTGCTATTGGTAAAGACATTGGTAACTCGGTAATCTAGATGTTCAAGAATTTCCTTCAGATTTTCTGCCAACTCAGATTCATCCTCGACTATCATTATATTTTTCATAAACAGAATCTTAATTCATACGAATTAGCACATCATACAACCTAAAAACAAAGGCATTCTAATGAAGTGTAATTAAATGTTAATTAACAGTCAATTTTTCATTTTCTTATGTATTTTATTTACGCTTTAATTCAAATGATATTGTGATTCACAAAAATATAT
>DAIPZN010000132.1:0-10500 GCA_036782195.1 Cyclobacteriaceae bacterium
AAGAACCAAAAAGAATTATGGAAAATATTTTAAAAATTTTATAGTAAATCTTCTAGGGTAGCGGATGGACCTGCTAATTTTATAAGATCGAAATAAATTTTCCGTAAACTAACTTTTGTTGCTTTTTCGTCCCAAGTAGATTTATAGATTCCGACCTTCCATCTTGGGAGGTCATTTCCTTTTTCCATATTTGGTCCCTGATAGCTTACAAGTTTCTCTCCATCCCTCCAAACCTCTACTAGTCCGTCCGGACCATCAGAGTGAATAATATGGAAGACATACCTCATCCAGTTGTCTTTTTTAACTGGTCCAAAGTCAAAATTTTGCCAATACCTTCCTTTTAATTTCCGGTCATGGCCTACCCTTAAATTGAGTCTACCGTTAACATTCCGCAAAGATAGGGTAGGGGTACCGCAGCAGTTGTGCCATTGGGAAATGATCTCACTATCCTCATCATCAGCATAGCCATCTTTAGGGAAAAAGACAGAAAAGGCATACCATCTTTCTTTTTCTTCAACTTGAGGGAAAAGAATCTCAGAGCGTCTTCCTGATTTGGTTGCTCGTGGATCTCCATATCTTAATTCAAATTTGCCTGCGTATTTACCTTCAAAAACAGGTTCTGTCACTACTTCAAATGCATGCGGTGTAGCGAATTGCTTATGAAGCCCCTTTAGTTTTTCTGACTTTTCAAAATTCTCTTCATATAATAAAGGACTGGTTTTTTGGGGTTTATTTTGCTGCCCAACTACATTGGAGGTGCCAACCATCCAGACAAATAATAATAAAATTATAATGGTATCTTTCATCATTTGCGGGTATTTATCACAAATCATACCTAATTTATGATCAGTATGAGTAAAAAAGGCTAATCTCAATGATTAGCCTTAATTTTAATTTAAATTCCCTAAGAATAATTCCCTATGCTTATAAAATTAACAATTGTTTAGACATGATGAACCCTACACCTGAGATAGTGACTATATATTTACCTGTAGGGAAATATTTGTGAGAAAATTCCAATTTGAATTCCTTTCCATTAATCATATCACCAATTTCAAGCATAGATATCCCTTTGTTGTCAACTATCCGGATAGTAATTGGGGTGTTCAAATGCTCCGAAAATCTGAAAATCACATGGTCATTTGCAGGATTGGGGTAAAGCAATAACGCAAGGTTGGTAAGATCACCAGATGACAGTTCTTTAAGATGGAATTTCCATGTTTCTGAAGATATTGAATCGTGGCTATTTAAAGCCTTTACTTTCCAGAAGTATGAATGCTCTATAGGAAGTTCTTTAACCGTCCAGGTAGTGTCCAGACCTGTTTTCTGGTCAACTATCATTTCAGTAAACAAGCTGTCTTTAGCAATGAGCAGCTGGTAAGCTTGGGCATGTTTTGCCTTTGACCAGATGAATTTTAGGTCAGGGTTATGAATGGTACTGTCATTACTAGGGCTAATCAACTGGGGTTTTTCCAATTGGGGTTTTTCTATAGTGGTGAAATGCCATATAGAGGAAAATAAGCTTGTGCCAGAACCATTGATTGCTCGAACACGCCAATAATACGTTTTGCCGAATTCTAGCCCTAAAGGTTTGATGCTTTCGCTTGCATAACTTATTCTTTCAAATACAATGCCTTGGCTAAAATTGGGATAAGTAGACACTTGGATATGGTATTTGGAACCAATCACTTTTTCCCATTTTAACAGGACCGAATCAGGATGAAGAGCACTTCCTCTGATAGGATCTATGAGTCGTGGTACACCGGGAGTATTGCCTAGTTCTTTGGGTTCAGTCGTAAATGTCCAAATGTCGGAATATTGACTGTTTCCATTGCTGTTGATGGCCATAACTCTCCAATAGTAGGTTTTTTGAGCTTCAAGTCCTGAAGGAACGATTGATTCTCCTGTATGATTTGACCTTTCGAATTTCAACTGTTTGAAATCAGAGGAGCTAGATATTTGTATCAGGTATTTTTCAGCTCCCTCTGCTTTTTCCCATTTCAGTTCTACTTCAAATGCATTGACGATGGAAGTAGATGCAGGGGCCAGTAATTTTGGTTTTGCTGGGACAGCAGTATTGGACCGTACTGTAAAAGTCCAAATGTCAGAATAGGGTCCTTCTCCCGCTTCATTGACAGCGCTTACTTTCCAGAAATATTTGGTCGCTGGTTTCAAGCCAGTTATTAATTGGTTAGTGACAGCTAAATTGTTAAGCATGGTATGAGGGCTACTGAAGTCCTCAAATTCTGAAACCACCAAAGAATAGGATTTAGCAGTGCTAACAGCCAGCCAATTTAGGGTAAGGTTAGCAGCTTGGTCTGTGGATTTATCAGCTGGACTAAAAAGAGCTACTTTGCCTGGTAAGCTTGTTGTTTGGGACAATTGTGCTGTGGGAGTAGTGAATTGCCAGGCAGCAGAATAGGCCCCAAAGCCGCTTGAATTACCTGCCCTTACCCTCCAATAGTACGTTTTGCCATGTACAAGTCCGGTAATTTGAACACTTGTTCCAGTAAGTGAAGAATGTTCAAAAACAATTTCTTGACTGAAATTTGAAGCAGTGGACACTTGAATATGATATCTGTCTGCATTGGTTGATTTCTCCCACACTGGTTCAACACCTGTTGGTTCTAAAATGGAACCGGTAGTAGGGCTAATTAATTTAGGGGCCAATGGGACAGTAGTGGAGGCTTTTGTGGTAAATCTCCAAGTGTCTGACCATGAGCCATTACCTGCGGCATTGGTTGCCCGTACCCTCCAGAAATACTCTGTCCCTTCTTTCATTCCAGTGACGGCCTGTGATGTCGAGGAAAGGCCTGATCTATCATAGAACAAAGAAGAAAAATCCCTCTTATCTGATACCTGAAGCCTATAAGTCGTAGCGCCTGCTGTAACTTTCCAGCTAAACGTCAAGCTGGTGTTTTGGTTTGTGGCACCATTTGTTGGAGACGATAGTTCTGCTTTTCCAGGAACCTCCATACTTGGTGTTGGACTTGATGTGGATGTGGAAAAACTCCAGGCTTCAGAGAATGAACTTGCACCGCTAAGATTAATTGCGTTAACACGCCAGTAGTAGGTCCGGCCTTCTATAAGGCCAGGGATGAGGAGTTCCGTGCCTGTTACTGCTGAATTTTCATAAACCAATCCTGAGGTAAATGTTGCAGATGTGCCTACCTGAACTCTATAAGAAGTTGCCAGGTCTGACTTTTGCCACTTTAGCATTACCTCGTTGACTGGGACGGTGTTTCCATTACTAGGAGCTATCAGAATAGGTTTTGTCGGTATGGCTAAGTCTGCCTTGACAGTAAATGAAAATACATCAGAATATACACCTGCGCCAGCCTCGTTAGAGGCGCTTACCCTCCAGTAGTATGTGGTGGCGCTTTTGAGACTTGAGACAGTTGCTGCAGTCTGAGTGATGTTGGAATTGTTGAAATGTGTAGTGCTGAAATCTGCTTTTTCGGATACCTGAACTGTGTATCTTTCAGCTCCAGTTGAAGCTTGCCATTTAAGTTCCAAAGAATTGTTCAAGTCTTTGCTTTGGTGGGCTGGACTAGAAAGTACGACTTTTTCAGGAGGGCTAATTGCAGCTTCTTTTGTGGCAAATTCCCAAAAGCCCGAATATGCACTTTCTCCTGATTTGTTTTGGGCTTTGACGCGCCAAAAATATTGGGTGTCCTTTTCGAGTGAAGTAACTGCCAGTTGGTTTTGATCCAGATCTTGGAAAACAAATGAAATGGGCATAAGATCTTTTTCATAAACCAGTTCAACTGCATATTTTTCAGCATAATCCACCTTACTCCATTCAAGGTTAGCCTGGTCTACAATACCTTCTGACCCATTGGAGGGGCTTAACTGTACCGGGATTCCAGGTGTTGGAGTGGTTGAGGTGGTGGTGAATTGCCAAACATCAGAGACTTTTCCTGAACCTGCACTATTTGAAGCGCTGACTCTCCAATAGTAAGTAATCCCCTTGTCAAGATTTTTGAGTTCAAATTCAGTAGCAGTACCTGAAGATGAGTCATGGGTTAAAGTAGAAAAATCCGCTGATTTAGACACCTGGATCTGATATTTGGCAGCATTTTCTACAGCTTGCCACTTAAGCAACACATTTAGATTGACGTTTTGACTAAGATTTGAAGGTGAAATTAACTTTGGTGCAATAGGTGGGGAGACTTTATCAAATTCTGATATATGGCTTACTAACCCATTGATATACATCTCGATATTGGTGTAGTAGGAATGAAGGTTCAATCCATTTGCATTTGGGATTTTGGGATCTAATCCTTTTGCGATTTCCCATTCATCAGGCATGCCATCACCATCAGTATCTTTAGGTGGGGTTGTTGATTTCAATACAGGCCATCCCCCAACATCTTTTTGGCTATCAATAATTCCTCCAATACTACCTCTTGAACCCAGGTAGGTGAAGCTTCCTGAATTAACCTCATCAACAATTCTTACATCTACGCGGTCTCTGATATAACTGGCACCACCATACTGAAGGACATATTTATATGCATCTTCTGCTGAATGGGTTGTGTTGTAAACTTGTGAAGGGAAAGGAACATCCTGCTTGATCCTTATCAAGTCTGAAGCGGTACCATCCCTTGGGACGACACCCTTCCAGTTGTCAAGATTGATTGCATTGTTTCCGTGATAAATATTCCCATTTACATAAAACTTCCCATAATCATAAATCAATTTTCCTGAGCTTTCCACTTTTTGAGCCCGAAGAAATACTTCCTTGTCATTTGTGGCTGGACCAGGTTTGTAATAATTGTTGATCACGTTGAACTCCCCCGCTTCACCTCCGTGAGAAGCTACATTCCTCCAGTTGTAGATGATGTTATTTCTGAAATCGACAATGCCTCTATTGCTTTTGAGCAATTCTTCGGTTCTGTAAACATCTGGATGATCAAACCGCATGTTCCTCTGGGTGTTATGGGCAATCAAGTTATGGTGAAAGGATGTGTTTTTTCCGCCTAAAATTCCTCCATAGCCGTGGTCACCTTTTGCGTGAACTGAAATATTCAATGCCTCAGTGATCATGCTCCATTGGACAGTGATGTTTTCATTGCCGATAAATGAAGCAATTTCATCCGTGCCCCATGAAAAAGAACAATGGTCGATGATTACATCTTTACAGTATTTGGATTCAAAAGCATCATAGTGTACTCCGGCCAGTTCACCTAATCTAAAGCGAAGGTATCTTATAATGATATTGTTTTTAAAATCCATCATCAATGGATAATTCTGTATAGTTATACCTTCTCCTGGAGCAGTTTGTCCAGCAATTGTGACATCTGGATAGCCAATCCTTAAAGGAGTTTTTAATGCAATATTTCCAGAGACTTCAAAAACAATAATCCTTGGGCCTCTAGTGTCTAGAGCAGCTCTTAAGCTTCCGGGTCCACTGTCATTTAAGTTTGTAACTTTGATGATTGCGCCCCCTCTACCACCTGTGGTGTGTCTGCCGAACCCTTCAGCACCAGGAAAAGCCAAAGGGAGTCCCGTGGTTTGGGCGTTCAATGCAATACCTTTGAAGATGAAAGCCACCAATAAAAAAACACACTTGATATAGTTTACTAAAAATGCCGGTTTAGAACGATTTACCTTCATAAGTTCTTCAGTCAAAATGATAAATGAAGACCAACCCGACACATACATATCAGGTATAGGTTCAATTACAGCAAAAGAATTTCAGCCCTCCTTTTGGAGGAAAATGAGGCTTTGTGAAGGCTTAAAAATTGGGTGATTAAGCAATCGCAAGCCAAAATCAGATTATATTATCACTTTTGGTATGTCAAAATTTGACAAAAGATTTCAAACACTAAAACATCTGCTTTACAAGACAAAATCTTGATAATTAGATGCTTTTTAATGGAGATTTTTGTAAAACTTATTCTGTAGTTTAAAAATTGATGATGCTTAATAAATTTGGTTCAGCATTTAATATAAAAAACAGGACGGGATTTTGCTTTTCCCGTCCTGTATGGTGCTTTTAGTTTTTGATAAGTCTGAAGACTTTGTAGTAGAGGTCGCATTTGACATGTACCAGATAGATTCCATCATTCATCAAATGCAATGGGAGGTCATAGCTGATTAAGTCAGAGCTTCCATGGATTACCGTCTGTACAATTTCTTTACCTGCAAGATCAGTAATTGAAAGCTGGGTTGCAGAATCTATCGACTGTGGAAACTTGATGTTGATGGTTTTTTGGGCTGGATTTGGGAAGAGTTTTGCCTCAGATACTTCTCCAGCCATAAATGCTGGCTTTATTTCGGGGGAAGCATCTTTTGTTTCCATATCTTCAGGAGTATCATCTTCACCCTCTTCCATCGTTCTTGCGAATATATTGGAAGTCAAATTTCTGATTTCAGTTGCAGATAATGCTTTGTTGTAAAGCAAGAGTTCATCCAACCCTCCTTGCCACCTGTTATTTCCTTTTCTGGCTCCAATTTGAAGTTCTCCGGTGTTGTTGATGATTTTGATGGCATTATATGTAGCGCTTGCATCTAGTTGGCCATTGATGTAGATTCTAGACTGGGTGCCGTCAAATGTTGCAGCGACATGTATCCAAGTCTTTCCATCAATAGGGTATTTTTTTACCGATCTTAATCTATAAGTACTCCCGTTAGCTTCTCTGTTGAACCTGAATTCTATAAACCCTTCATTTGTAATGCTGAACTCGTAACCGTTGGTCGTGCCTTTTGAAAGGATTTGCTTGTTTGCAAAGCCAGTTGGGCGAATCCATGCAGCAATGGTGATTTTGTCTGTTAGGTTGAGGATAGACTTATGTGGTACTGATCCGAACATGTTCACTGATGCGTCTAGTTTTATTCCTAAGCCTTTCCTTCCGGTGATCCATGAAATGCCAGAGGTTTGGTTGAGTGTTGCGTCATTGCCTCTGCCTGAATGGTCAACGAGTTTGTTGCCGCCCTTTTCTTCAAATTTCCAGTGGCCTATGAGGTTGGTAGCAGATTTGGACGTACTTCCTGCTGTTAATTCCATTGTCCCTGACGTGGAAAATGTCCAACTAGGTGAGTATGCTCCTGCTACTCCGCCTCTGACTGCTCTTACTCTCCAGAAGTAATTGGTATTGGATTTCAGCCCAGTCAGGATTTGATAGGTATTACTCACATTTTTGAAACTATGGCTTAATGTGCTGAATGTATTCTGTTCAGATACTTCCAGTTCATAAGTCTCAGCCAAGGTTGTAGAGTCCCAGGATACTATTACTGTGGAGCTTAAACCTGTTTCCTGATTTACTGGACTAACCAAGGATGTTTGCGCAGGGATTCTTTGGTTTGCGGATGTGGTGAAGCTCCAGATGGCAGAACGATTGCCGTCCCCTGATGGATTTTTAGTTCTTACTCTCCAATAATATGTTGTATTTTCTTTCAATTGAGGGAGTTGGAAAGAGGTGCCTTCCAGAAGACCTACATTGACTACATATGTTGAGAAGGAGAATGATTCTGAAACCTGCAACCTGTATTCATTTGCTGAAGTCACATTTTCCCATACAACCCGGATGTTGTTTGCCGGGGCACTGCTTTTATCTGATGGACTTACCAGATTCGTGGCCGATGGAACACCGCTGAAAGTAGAGCTCACAACTTTTCTTGTTTCAGAGAATGGTCCAGCCCCCATTTCATTAATGGCAACTACTCTCCAGAAGTAGACCGTATTGCTTCTTAAGCCTGAAAGCGTGTGTGATGTGCCTTGGATATGATCCTGGGTGATAACGTTGGAACTGAAGTCACTTGATGTAGAAGCTTGTAATCGATAGTGTTTAGCTGTAGGTTCTACTCTCCAGGTAAAATTGATACTGGTAGAAAATCTGTTTGAATCGTGAGTAGGGCTTACAAGAGAGACTTTTGAAGGTTTTTGTGTAAAAGAGGAGGTGGTAAGTTTCCATACTGATGTAGGTGAGCTTCCTCCAGTTCTGTTTACACATCTTACTCTCCAGAAATAGGTTGTATTTGAATTCAAGTTGTCAACGGCAAAGGAAGTGCCCAAGACGCCTCTTTCATTGATGACATAGGTAGAGAAATCAGAAGTGGTAGATACCTGAACAGTATAACTTTCCGCTGTAGCTTCTGCTTCCCATTCGAAATTGATAGCTACAGGATGAATGGTAGTGTTGTTTCCAGGTCTAGTCAAGTAAGTTAGGTTTGGCAAGCTGCTGTAGCTTGCGGTCCTAAAGGATTGTACTGTGGAATAGTTTCCGGTTCCGGTGCTATTGGTTCCCCTCACTCTCCAATAAAACAAGGTGTTGTGCCTAAGATTTGGAACTGTCAAAGATGTATTGCTCAAATTTGCCTGGTCAAAAACCAATGTTGAGAAATTGGCGTCAGTTGCCACTTGTAGCCTGTAATGAGAGGTATTTGGCACTTTGGACCAAGAGAAGTTCGCATTTACGAATACGCCTGTTTCATTATTTGTAGGAGAAAGCAGTGCTGGTGCTTGAGGAGCTATATTTGTGGTTCCAGTCTTGAAGCTGAAGGTATCAGAATAGATCCCAACACCATTTGCATTTGCGCCGCGTACCCTCCAAAAATATGTGGTATTTGCGTTAAGTGATGGGATAATATGGTTTAATAACTTGATGTCTGAGAAGTTTAAAACATTTGAGCTAAAATCAGAAGCCGTAGAAACTTGGACCCTGTAGGTATCGGAAGTGCTGTTTTGTTGCCATGAAAGATTCACATCTACCGGTACTACAGTAGCATTATGAGAAGGGGAGATTATTGTAATTTTAGTAGGTACACCTGGATTGGTTTCATTAACGATGTGCTGTACTATGCTGTTGATGTAGACTTCTATGTCTGTATAGTAAGGGCTTAAATTATATTCTCGGTCATTGGTTTTGGAAGGGTTCAATCCATTGGCCAATTCCCATGCATCAGGAATTCCATCTCCATCGCTATCTCTTGGAGCTGCTTGGCTTCTTAGTGTTGGCCAGCCTCCTGCATCAAGTTGGTGATCAATGATGCCTAGAGTACTTCCATTGGATCCAGTAAATGTGAAAGTTCCATTTCTAGTTTCTTGTACAATTCTGTTATCTACAGCATCCCTTACCAAACTAGCTCCTGCAAGTTGAAGGATTTTGTTGTATGCTTCTGTTGCAGTGTGGGTAATTTCATAAACATTGCTTGGGAGGGCACTGCTTAACCTCATTCCCGGAATATCACTGCTAGAGCCTCCTGTTGGACTTACTCCTGCCCAGTTGTCATTAGTGACCGTTGAATTGCCTTCCAGAACATTCCCGGAGAGGAAAAATTTCCCGTAATTATGGACCAAAACGCCGTTTGATACTCTTTTCAACGGGTGGAGGAAAAATTGTCTTCTCAAAGAGGCGGGTCCCGGCTTATAGTAGTTGTTGACCATATTGAAAGTGCCGGCTTCACCACCTCTAGAGGCTTCGTCTCTCCAGTTATATATTGCGTTGTTACGAAAATCCACTACGCCTCTGTATTCTTGAATTGCTGCAGATGTTTTGTAGACATCAGGGCTGTCAAATCGTGGGTTTCTATTGGTGAAGTGAGCCATTAGGTTGTGGTGGAAAGAGACATTTTTTCCTCCCCAGATTCCACCGTATCCATGCTCTCCTTTGCTGTGTGTACTTCTGTTCAATCCTTCTGATAGAATACACCATTGAAGTGTGAAATTTTCGTTTGCATAAAAGGAACCAGTCTCATCAGTTCCCCAAGAAAGCGAGCAATGGTCTACAATGATGTTTCGGTTAAAATTGCTGGTCATGGCATCCAGATATTGGTCAGAAACATTGCCTCCTAATCTAAACCGCATGTATCTGACGATGATATTGTTGGAAGCAAATTCAAAAGGGTAATTGGTCAAAGTAATCCCATCACCTGGAGCAGTCTGTCCAGCTACTGTAATGTTTGGATGGGTAATACGCAAAGATGACTGTAAATGGATGGTGCCAGATACTTCAAATACTACAATCCTTGTTGTTTTGGTTTCAACAGCTTCCCTTAAGCTACCAGGTCCTGAATCATTGAGGTTGGTGACTTTGATCAATTGACCGCCTCTGCCACCACTAGTAAATCTACCGAAGCCTTCGGCGCCAGGGAAAGCCAATGTTTGACTTTGGGCTTGTGCAGAATTTTGGAAAGTTGATGTCGGTAAAGAAAGTCCAAATAAGGAACAGTAAAGCATCAAAAGGAAATAAATGCTGTGGCTGGAGAGTTTAGTAGGGCTTTTCATAGAAGGTAAATTGAGTGGTTTGAATGGGCAATATGCTTCACTCCACTCCCCCGGAGGGGGAGATCCTTGACTAGGAATCTTGATTGGTAGAGGGGTTGGGTGATTGGGTGATCAAGCAACCTTTCCACGAAACTTTGAGTGGGCGATCAAATTGTTATACAATATTCCTACATTAAAATTTTATAAAAAAATTAATCGTTTACATAACAAAATCATGTTAAGAAGATGCTTTTTTCTTGATTTATATAAATTAATTAAGATTGTAGTTA
>DAIPZN010000133.1:0-10500 GCA_036782195.1 Cyclobacteriaceae bacterium
GTATAAGATACTCGTGTCTCACGTTTTCGCGTTTCCTGTCTCAAGTCTAAAAACCCACTAAGGGTAAATCCAAATTCAGTTGTCATGGATTAAAACACAATCATGACAAAGAACCATTTTATCTTAACAGCTCTGCTTCTTTTTTGTTCTGTAGCCATTTTTGCGCAGCAACCTACCCAATCCATTAGGGGTCGGGTGATCGATGCCGATACCAAAATGGGTGTTCCAGGGGTAAACGTAATCCTTTTGGATTCGGATCCCCTGATCGGGGTGGCGACTGATGCAGCAGGGAATTTTAGATTGGCCGGTGTACCTCTTGGGAGGGTGGGACTGAGGATTTCCAGCTTGGGATTTGAAGAGCAGCTGGTCTCCAACTTGTTGGTCATCGCAGGCAAGGAATCTGTACTGGAAATTGAAATCAGGGAGTCTTTTCTTGGGCTTGGGGAGTTTGTCGTCAAGAGTGGTGCCGACAAGACCGAAATTGGGAATGAAATGGCACTTGTCTCTGCACGCAACTTCTCGGTGGAAGAGACCAAACGTTTTGCGGGTTCCTTTAATGATCCCGCCAGAATGGCTGCTGCTTATGCAGGCGTGAATTCCGACGGCGCTGGCAACAACGACATTACGGTCAGGGGCAACAACTCCCGCTTTATACAGTGGAAACTGGAAGGGGTGGAAATCGCCAATCCAAACCATTTCGGAAACGAAGGCCTTACCGGCGGACCGATTTCAGCGCTGAACAGTCAGATGCTAGCCAATTCCGAATTTTACACAGGCGCTTTTTCACCTGCTTATGGCAATGCACTCGCAGGGATCTTTGACATGAAGCTGAGAAAGGGCAACAACGAGAAACATGAGCAGGCCTTTTCCATAGGCGTACTTGGTACTGATTTGACCTTGGAGGGGCCTTTATACAACAATTCCAGCTACCTGGTCAACTACAGGTATTCTACTTTGGGCCTTCTGGACAACCTTGGGGTGGTGGATTTCAATGGTGTTCCTAAGTACCAGGACCTTTCCTTTAAATTCCACCTGCCTACCAAGGGGCTGGGCACCTTTTCGGTCTTCGGCCTTGGAGGCAAAAGTGGGCTGGAGATGGAGTTCTTCGAAGAAAACGATCCTACACTGCTTACAGAAAAAGCCAATCAAACCAGCGATTTGGCAATCATGGGCATCAACCATTACCTACCGTTGAATTCTTCGGCATATTTCCAAACCTCTGTTTCCTATGCCACCAACGGGAGCGGGTTTTCCAATAGCGTGCCAATAGGTGAAGGAGCATTTAGGGAGGAGTCCAAAGGAGTGCTGCAAAACAAAACGCTCAGGGCTGCGTCCACCTTGAGTTACAAGGTCAACAGCCGGCATCTGGCCGAGGCAGGAGTGGTGTATTCCGGATTTGACTTTGACCTAAACAGCTCCTATTTCGACCGGATTCTAGAGACAAGGGTCAGCAGCCTCGGTCAAGCAGGCGAGGCAAACCTGATCCAGGGATTCATCAGCTGGAGGTGGAGGATCAATCCACAGATCACGATGGTCAATGGCCTGCATACCCTACGCAATTCCCTTAATGAAGCGGCCACATTTGAACCGAGGTCTGCATTGAGATGGGAGCTAGCCCATCGTCAGGCCTTGACTGCCGGATTTGGCATCCATAGCAAAATGACATCTCTGACCAATTATTTTGCCCAAGTCCAAAACAGTGAAGGGGCGACGCTATTGCCTAACAAGAACCTGGGCTTCCTGAAAGCGAGGCACCTGGTGGTCGGCTATGAAAATAAGCTTGCAGACCAGCTTTTCCTGAAAGTCGAAGCCTATCATCAGTACCTATATGATATCCCCATTGATCCCAATACGCAGTCATCTTACTCCCTGCTCAATCAGGATGAGCTATGGACAGACAGAAACCTGGTCAATGCTGGGAAAGGTGAAAACTACGGTGTAGAGCTGACGCTGGAAAAGTTTTTCTCCGACCGATATTACTTTTTATTTACGGGATCCCTGTTCTCCTCAACCTATGTCGCAGGTGATGGAATCTGGAGGGATTCCAGATTCAACGGCAATTACCTTGGCAACTTCCTTTTTGGAAAGGAATTCCTGCTCCGTAGTTCAGGTGGAAAATACAAGATTCTGGGGGTGAACGGAAGGACAGCGCTGTTGGGTGGGAAAAGGTTGCTGCCGATCGATACCGATGCTTCCATAGCTGCAGGACATGTGGTGTATGACGAGCTGAGGGCTTTTGAAACCAAAAACGACGATGTCTTCACGCTCAATATCGGCATTACTTATCGTGTGGATAAAAAGAAATTCAGCCAGGAGCTCAAATTGGATGTGCAAAACATCACAGGTAACAAAGCCATCACAGATTACTTCTGGAACAATACTTCCCAAAAAATAGAAAGTATTCCCCAACTGACCACCCTTCCAGTGCTCAGCTATACCATCCATTTCTAAACGTCATCAAATGAACAATATAACAATTGAGGGCACCGATACATACTTAGTAGCAAATACCGAAGATTGGTCTAAATATGCCAGGATTAAAAAAGCCATACAGGTATTCAAGTTGTATGGCATCAGTCTGCTGGGTAAAAGGAAATATGAAAACCTATACCTGGATCAAAAGATGGATAGGATAGCTGTGCTGGGATTGATATTTGAACTGGAGCTCGCTTTGGAAAAGGAGCTGAATGACGAAGAGGCTTACGCTTTGGTCTATCCCGCTGCCATAGTGGAAAAACTGCTGGACCTTCCCTGATAATATGGTGCAGGCGTGTCCAACCCGTCCTACCTCAAAAATGGAATTGGATCCCCCCGGTAAGGCCGGCGAAAATCCCGTAGAGGTTGGACGGGTTAGCATAGCTGTCGAATACCCAGCCGGGGAACTGTTTTTCAGGATGGTTATCCATAACGGCAAAATTGATCGAAGGACCGGCAAAAATACTTGCACCACGGCTAATTCTGATCGCCGGTAGCAGTCGAAGGGAATTGATGAAGTCAGATTGAGAGTTAAAATCCACCGCAGTACGGGTGAACAGCTCCAGATCCATGGAAAAAGCCTCCTTTTGGGAAAGTGCCAGTCCGATGCCGAAACTGTATGCGTATGGGGTAAAACGGTTGTTGATCAGGTAGCCAAAGCCGATCATGCTATACAGCTTCCTACCGCCGGTTCTCAAAGTTAATTCCAAGGCAGCAGACTCATCCATGGATACAGCCAGACTTTTTCTGCCATTTTTGACAAAGCTGACCAGGCCAATGGAGTAATCGCTGGAATCAGCCCAGTTGACCATGCCAAGCTGCAGGCCGGAGACTTTTGTAGCTTTGTTGGCAATCCCCGAAATCTGGTAGCCTACCTCACCCCCTGAGCTGTTGAGTAACCCGGCAATTTGAAAAAGTCCTCCTTCAGTTGGGCTCAGATTGATTAAGCCGGCAACCTGCAGTCCGGAGGCAATGGCGGTTTGGTTGAGCAGTCCGGCCACCTGATGGTTGGCCGAGGAATCTGCTTTGTTGTATAATCCGGCGAATTGCCCACCCAATGATCCTGCTAGGGTATGGTTGAACACCCCGGCAATCTGTATGCCGCGGAAGTTACGGTACACTCGGTTGTAGAGCCCTGCGACCTGCATCCCGCGTACTTCGCCTCCCACCAGATTGGCCATTCCTGCAGCCTGGAAGCCGAAAGTATTGTTTTGGTTGATGTTGAATATACCGGCAGTTTCAAAACCTTCGGTACCGGCTGAATAGCCGCCGATCAGGTTTAGGGAAAACCGGTTGACCATCTGGCTGCTGAACATCCCCTGTGAACCAATTCCCGGAATCAGGGACATCTGGTAGGGACTATCTCCCAAAAAACCTCCCAAATTGATCCTTTGGACCCTTTGTCTGAAGCCGATGAACATCCGCCCGAAGAAACTGCTTTCCAAAGCTTCGGCATTGGCTGTCTCGGGGGCAAACCTCAACCTGTTCCTGAAGGTTTTCCCGTTGATGTCCACTGAGGGCAAAAAATATATGCTGGTATCGCGGTAATTCTCTTTGGAAAGCGTCACCCAAAGGGAGGAAGAGGAGGTATTTCTTACTTTGAGTTCAAAATAACCCTCCTGATTGCTGATGGTGGAGACCAATTGGGTCCGTTCATAAATGCTGGTCATCGCAACAGGTTGCAATGTCTGATGGTCCAGGATCCTGCCTTTGATGGTGGCCTGTCTGTCAGACTTCTCCACATCCACTTCGACATCCATCAACCTAGGCGCAAACCTGATGATGATGTAGCCGGGCATCTCCTTGAATTCATACTCCTCACCCAGAGAAGTTTTTAAAAACGCCGCTATGGATCCTTCAAAGGCTTCCGCAGGTGCGGTTTTCTGTTCGGGGATAATTGCTGCAGAATAAGAAAAATAAAAACCCTTGCCCTCTGCCACCTGCTCCAGCACTTTACGCATGCTCGTCTCCCCATTGGGGTGGTATGCCATTTCCCTTTCAAGGTATTGCTGGCCCATGGCAACCGTGCATGTCAACAAAACCTTGGCGGTAAAGGCAGCAAATGCTAATAAAATTCGGGCTATAAGCATGAGAGACAATCTTGTTGCATCCGCAAATGTAATCTTATTCGAAGATGATTTTGTTGCCCTGTCTCACAATCCGCACCTGAAGCGTCTCGCTGATGACATCAAGGTTTTGGTCTAGCTTACCGAAGGGCAAGGTAGTTGTTATTGGTCTTTCTCGGAGTGCCTGATCTTGAATTTCAATCTCCACTCCGTAGGCGCCAGCCATTGCCTCAAGCAAGGTTTCCAAAGGAATGTTTTCTGCGACAAAAAGGTTGTTGACATAATATTTATACAGTTCATTATCAGGCCTGGTGCGCTGAAGCTGCAGGGTTATGCGGTCTAGAATACCCATTTCCCCCGGAGCAAGCACCAGGGAATCACGATCTGAATACATGCCCACCGCTCCATGGTCCAGCGTGACAGTTTGCCTGTTGGCTTTTTTGGAAACATGGAAAGCCGTCCCCAACACCTGTATGGACAAGGCGTCGGTGGTTACGGTAAAGAGGTTGTCCGAAAGGTGGATCACGTCAAAATAAGCTTCTCCGGAAAGCAATTCCACTTTTCTTACCTTTGAAAAAAGCGGTTGGGTATAACTGAGCTGGCTGTGCTTGTTCAGAATGACCTCCGAGCCGTCCAAAAGCCGATCCCGCAGGACAGCATCTCCGGATTCAAGGTAGACAGCAGTGAAATAGGCTTTTCCCCAATGGGGAAGGGTCAGTGCATACATCCCAATAAAGGCAAGAAGCAGCGTCAGTGAAGCCGCCACCTTTATCCAGGGAGAGGACCATAAGCTGAGGGTCTTCGTTCCGGAAGCATCCCTTCGTTTGATGAATTTCTGCCAGGCCTGTTCCGGATCAGCTACCTGTCCTGCTTTTTTGCTGCTTTCCCATACCCATTGAAGTTCTTCATACTGCTTGGCATTGGCAGGGTCTGCCTTCAGCCATTGACCGACGGCATTTCCCTCAGCCTTGGTGGTTTCCCCAAGCAGGTATCGGATCAGTAGTTCGTCGTTTATAGGTTCCATGTGTGCAGTAGGATTTCGATGATCAGGATGGCCAATGGCAGGAATTCTGCCAGGTCGGTCCGCAGGGTTTTGAGGGCTTTGGACATGTGGGCTTCCACTGTTTTGAGTGAAATGCCCATCCGCTCGGCAATTTCGGTATATTTCAGCTCTTCAAACCTGCTGAGCTGAAAGACCATTCGGCATTTTTCGGGAAGGGCTTCCAGGGTAGCCCTAATCCTGTCCTGCAATTCTATTTCTTCGCCTTCTATTCTCTGTGAAGCTTCTTGGGAAGCCTTCAGACTTGCTTCTTCATAGCGCTGCCGTACTTTCCTGTGTTTCATTTGGTTCAGGCTCTGGTGGTACACTGCTTTGTAGAGGTAGGCTTTCAGGGAAATGTTGATCTGCAGGTTATACCGCTTCTCCCAAAGGTTCAAAAAGACCGTCTGTACGCTTTCTTCAGCACTTTCTGTGTCTTTTAGCATCACATGTGCATAGGCATGAAGCCCAGCATAATGCGCTTTGAACACCCGCTCAAAGGTAACTTCATCTAAAAACGCTGCTGCTGTAGGCTGTTCAGTCACGGCTTTTGCTAAACGGTTGGGATAGGAAAAACTCCAAGTTAGGTTTTTTTGGCATGTCATAGGTAAAATTGTAGCCCCAATGTGCAGCCAAGTTGAAGGGCATGGTCAAAATCCGATCGACTGCTTGACCATAACTCCATGGCATTTCTGGGGAGCTGGTAGTTGCTGTGGATGATGTTCAAGGCAGGTCCGCCAAACAGCTGCGCTTTCCTACCGATATTGATGGCAGGAAGGAGCCGCACACCTGATTTATAGAATTGCGCTCCTTCAAAATCGGTCATAAACAGGCTACTGGCCTCCAGGTCCATATTGAAAAGCTTGCCCTCCAAAAGGGATATGCCCAACCCCGTTTCAAATCCATAAGCCATGCGTGGATTCTGAAGATTGGTGCCCACACCGATCAACCCGTAAACTTTTCTCCCTCCGGACCTGAAGCCGAGCATCATGGATTGGTTTTCATCGATGGTGACTCCGAGTCTTTTTTTTCCGTTTTTGATGATGTTGATCATGGCGATGGGATAGTTGCTACTGTCAGCAATGTTGATCAATCCTGCGAGCTGCACCCCACGGACCACACGGGCCCGGTTGACCAAGCCACTGACTTGCATGCCCTTCACGTCCGTGGTGATATTGACCAGGCCACCCACTTGGATGCCTGACACCTGCTGCGAGACATTGACCAGACCTGCCGTCTGAACCCCCTCTGATTCTTCGGAAATGTTGATCAGTCCCGCAGCCTGTAGCCCTTTAGTCCGGGTGGTTTTGTTGTACAAACCCGCTACTTGGACAGGTGTAAATCCTGAGCTTTGGTTGAGCAAACCGGCAAGCTGAATCCCTGAATCAGCGGTAGAAGCCTGGTTCATCAAGCCTGAAATCTGGATACCACTCAGAGTACCCTTGGTCAGGTTGTAAAGCCCAGCGACCTGGAATCCTGAGGCGTTGCCGTTGATGATCCCGGCTAGGCCATAGATTGCCAATCCCTTTTCCCCACCTGATACGCCGGAAATGGCATGCAAGCTGAAAGAATTGACCTGCTGTGGTGAAGCAGTCCCTTGGGTGCTCAAAGGGTAAAATATCCCAAAGTGCATGGATGGTACCTCCTGTGCGTATACCTGGAAAGTCATTAGCCCGATGGCACATATCATGTAATTAAATCTGAAATCAAAGAAGAAGTCCGCTCTTTTCATGGTACAGTCAATAGTTGTTTAAGCTATGACACCCTGGGCGGCATTTACCCTTAGTCCTATCGGGATTTTTTTTATCCGCAGGAGAGGAGGGATTGGAGGCTCATTTAAAATAGCCCACGGTTTACCACGTGGGTTCCCAAAACGTACATTTTTAGTTTGCCGTTTTAACGGTTTTGAACCGCAGATTCATACTATGCCGGAATATAAATGGTTGAAACCATTTCATTAATACGCTGTCCCTATTTTTCCCACGGTTAAAACAGTGGGCTATGGTAGCCAAACCCTTAAATAACAAAAACATCAATAGTCTCATAACAATTTGAACGCTGTCACATTTTTTAATAAATGGTGGTTTTAGGTCTATAAAATATAGCCCACGGTTTCAACCGTGGGTTAACGTTTCAGACATTGGATAAAAAACCGTTTCAACGGTTTCAAACCATACAAACATGCTGTGCCGGAATATAAATGGTTGAAACCATTTCATGAATACGCTGTCCCTATTTTTCCCACGGTTAAAACCGTGGGCTATGGTATCCAAATTTTCAAATAACAAAAACATCAATGATTTATAACAATTCGATGCTGTCATATTTTCTAAAATAAAAGATGTTTTTAGGGCTAAAAAACATAGCCCACGGTTTCAACCGTGGGTACTGAAATAGACGTGAAATAAAAAACCGTTTCAACGGTTTTGAACTACTGTCTTTATTTTTCCCGCAATTTCAATCGTAGGCTATGGTAGCCAAATGTAAAGTGAATAAAAGGTCATATTGGAGGGGCTACTTGACTGGGCTTAATCGGCTTGAATTAGTGGCCGATGGTCAAAAATCCAAATTTATTTACCGAATAGAATTCTTCGTCATTGGAATTTTTCTTCCTTTTCAGCTGATGTTATGGGTATAAGGAATTCTAATCATTGGTTTTTCATGTCAAGCTAGAATAATAGAATAAACATTGGATTGTTCTCTCATTGCTAAAGCATGACATCTCCAGTTCAGAATATTATTTTTTCCAGCCAAAATTGACTAATTTTAAAGCTTGATAAATTTCGGATCTTCAGGAGTGTATATTTTTTGCCCGCATACAGGAACTGTAGGTTGGTTTTTCTGTTCCGTTTTCCATTTAGTTTCAGGTTTCAAGACGCTTTTCCTGGTCAGAAAAAAACAAGTCAGTGGAAGGATTAGTGACCAAAATATTGGATCAAATCACCAAAGAGGTTCATGATGACAGCACACTGAGCTTATCTTTTGCCATGAATGCATCATCATAGAGGTCGAAAGACCGAAATCAGACGGTGCTGACGCAATGCTATACCGTTGACCTTTAGGAGGGTCTAAATTGTGGGTGACCACAAGAGTACAATTTAAAATTACCTATGAACAATACCTCAAATGCAAATTCAAATGACTGCCCCAATTGACAAGAACACAGAAACGGTAGATGCCCCGTTGAAAGTCATCCTTACTTCAACACAGCCCTTGGTACAACTGAATGAACAGTGTAAGGACCTTGACGTCGACGTAGAGTGGATTCAGCTAGATCAGGAAATAGGGGAAGGGTTTACTTTCCCTATCCTCAAATCTGCATTTGACCATGCAGTTCAATCAAAAGCGGATTTGGTAGTGGCAGTAGATGAAGAGCGAAATTTGTTTGCCATCGGCACCAGAAAAGATCTCAATGGTGGATTTTTGCTCTTGAACGTCCATCAAATCATCCTGATTCTGAGCAAACTGCTTTTGGAAAACCATAAAGGCATGGAGCTTCACCGCTCGCTGCTAATTGCACAAGGGGTGGACATCCTTTTCAAAGCGGATGGGCTCCCGGTCAAAATTTATGGGGATCTTCCCTCACCTGTAACCTCCTCCCCGGCTTTTGCGGATATTCCGGAAGGGGCATTGGTTGTGTCCGAAAATCAGGAAATTGTTGTCAAAGGTCAAAAAGATAGCATGGCCTATTTCTTAGGCCGTATCTTCAATGAGTCCAAAAAGCTGAAAACCCAAGACAAAACGCTCTTCAATATCCTGATAGATATCTATAAGCTTCACGGACATCAGCAGGTGAAATTGTTATCTGCTTCCCGGGAAGAGACAACACAAAGGCAATTTTATACCAAGATCTTCGAGAAACTGAGGAAAAAGACACCGAAGTTGATCGGTATGGATGAAATCACCGGTGTGGAAGATTATGAAAACGGTACGATCAAAAATGCCATTAGCGGCAGGGTGGTCAATGCGGAACTGCCATTTGCCACAGCCATTCTGGTCCATCTCAACAGTCAGACCCGCTTCCTGATGTACCCAAAAGACGATAAGGTGTATTTTCTTTTTGACGCAACAGTGAAGGTCATGACCACTGCCGGTTTGGGGGATGTGAACAAGCAATTCAATGCCCGTATCTTCAAACTGGTCAATGAAATCAACAGGCTTGGGTAAGGAAGCCGGAACAGCCTAATAATTCCTAAAGAAAAAGTTTTCTCTCCATTTATTCAATTTTACAATCACCGGTCGGACTAGATTCCAACCGGTGATTTTTTTTAAAATGAATGTCGGTAACCTATTAAGGCAGAGAAATAGTTGCCGCTGAAAAAATACTTGTTTTGATAAGTCCTGTTTTCAAATTCAATTTGATTCAGATCGATTATGATAGACGGTTCACGAAGATCTAAACCCCACTGTGATGTAAACATGATTCTTGATCTGTCAGACAATTGATAAAATAAACCTACCTCAGGACGTAAAAAAAATGTGAAGTTCTCAACAGTCCTTATTCCCCCCAATCTAACAGGAATTCTGGGTACATTTCCCGGGAGAAGAACGGCTTGAAGTTCACCGCCTTGATAAACATAATCCCTTTTGTTTGTTATTGTAGCCAATAGGGACGTTCCCAAATTAAATCCAAACTTAGGTAAAAGGATTACATCATAGCTCACTTTTGGACCTATACTCCAAAAATTGGTTCTGCTACCTCCGGTATTTTTCTTAGGGTCAAGAGGGATGTACCTGGTATTCAAATCGAATCTATGAAGGCTTAAATCTATTCCATAGTTGAGTTTGCCGGACAAATTCCTCAAAACAGCTATTCCATAAATCCTATTGTCAACTGTCTCTATTTTCAAGTCAGGAAAATTGCCGTCAAAGAAAATATTGGTAAAATTAGCCCCGGTTTTCAGCTCAATGTCATAACCC
>DAIPZN010000134.1:0-10267 GCA_036782195.1 Cyclobacteriaceae bacterium
TCTATATGATAGAAATCATCATTGAAAATCTATTTGACAAAAAACTGGTTTCACCAGACAAGTACCGTAAAGTTATAGAATTAATCCATGAAAACTACATCGATTGGATGCATGCTTGTGGGAAAAAAGGAAGATGTACGACTTGTAAAATGATCATCCGATCGGGGATGGAAAATCTAGGCCCTTTGACCGAAAGGGAAGAAATTTTCAGGAATAGTGGGAGGTTAAACAAAGATGAAAGGCTAACTTGCCAGGCTGAAATTGTTTCCGGAAAGCTGACCATTGCTGTAGCTCCGGAAAACAAATTTCCACATGTGAAATATAGCGACTAGGTATATGTTTATAGAACCTTCTATCAGCAGGTCACATCCTAAAGAGAGAAAAGGACAAATTGAGGTAATATGTGGGTCTATGTTTTCCGGTAAAACGGAAGAACTGATCAGAAGGCTCAATAGGGCTCTTATTGCGCGGCAAAAGGTGGAGATTTTCAAGCCTTCTGTCGATAAACGATATCACGATTCAGATGTGGTATCCCATAATGAAAATGCCATTAGGTCGACCCCGGTAAATTTTGCCGAAGACATCATCCTTTTGGCTGGCAATTGTGACGTCGTAGGCATTGATGAGGTTCAGTTTTTTGATAACAGAATTGTCCATGTAGCTACATCTTTGGCCAATTCGGGCAAAAGGGTGATTTTGGCGGGTTTGGACATGGATTTTGAAGGGAAGCCATTTGAGCCGATGCCACAATTGTTGGCTATTGCTGAATTTGTGACCAAGGTACATGCCATCTGCATGAAATGCGGGGATCTTGCCTCCCATTCTTACAGGCTGACTGCTGCAAAAGAAAAGGTGGTTTTGGGCGAGAAAGAAAGTTATGAAGCCCGGTGCAGGAGATGCTTCTTTGAAGGAAATAAGCTGTAGTTTTTTTAATTCAGGAATATGCTGAAGAAAACCACGGGCATTGTCGTCTCTTATTTGAGGTATAAGGAAACTTCCATTATTGTAAAGATTTTTACAAGAGAACTTGGACTGCGCTCCTATATCGTCAACGGTGTGAGAAGCAACAAAAGTAAAATGGCCCTATATCAGCCGCTGACTTTGGTGGATTTAGTGGTATATGACAAGGCAAACACTACGCTGAACAGAATATCCGAGGCCAGGCTGACCCATGCCTTCCAAAAAATCCCTTTCGAATATATGCGGACAGGAATAGCCATGTTTGTAGGAGAACTGCTGTCAAAATGCATCTATGACAACTATGAGAATCCAGAGCTTTTTGATTTTATCAGTGGGTCTGTGTGGCTGCTTGATCAGGAAGATGTAGCCTTGACCCATTTTCCCTTGGCTTTCTTGCTGGGGATTTCACGGTTTCTTGGATTTGCCCCTGAAGACCCTGATGAGTTTTTTGAAGAACTTGGGTTCGAGAAGCATTTAGGCGACACGTTGGTTGATGAAAAAAAATACCTTGGAGCACTGTTGCAGGCAAGTTACAATTGTTCGGAAAAAGTTAGCGGTTTGTACAGGCGAAACCTTTTGGATTATTTTTTGTTGTACTTTTCTAAGCACCTTGATGCTGCGGGTGACTGGAAGTCAGTGAAGGTTTTGAGGCAAGTTTTGTCATAATTAAAGTTTTGAAACAGTAAAAAATTTGCGTTTTAACAATACTTACGTTAATATTGTGCCGTTACAGTATCTAAAAATCCTATCCCCGTGGATTTAATACTATCCTGAATATCTTTTTCATTCAGCTCAGTAATACTCAATACAATCATTTCGCAAATCTCACATTACATAATCAAATCATTTTCATAAGCTTTTTATGTATAACATAGAAGAATTAAGGATCAGACTTCTTTCTGAGTTGAAGGATATCGCTGAAGAATTGGGAGTGAAGAACTTCAAAACACTCAAAAAGGATGATCTAGTGTATGCAATCTTAGACCAGCAGGCCATAACTCCAGATCAGGCCATGCCCAAAAAGAAGCCTACTGTTTCCGAAGAAGCCACAACAGCTGAAGCAAAACCCACTCAGGCTTCAGTCCCGCAATCACCCAAACAAGAGTCAGCAGAAAATAAAAACAAGTTCAAAAGGCAAAACGTCACTGAGCTTCCAAAAGCAGAACCTGCTTCCCCCTCCAAAGAGGCTGCCCCTCAGCCTAAAGAAGCTGCTCCCCAATCCAAAGAAGCTGCTCCTGTTCCTGCAAAAGACAGAGAAAATAATCCACGTAGAGAATCCTTTAGACCTGAATCAGAGAGACCAAGACGTGATCCTTCACCTGCAAGGGAGGAGAGACCTAGGGAAACTCAAAATACTCCCAAGCCTGCTCATGTACCAGCTGCTATAGCAGGAGAGGAGGAAAAACCGAAATTTATAAGACCACGTCGTAAGGTAGTGGAAACTGTAGAGGAGTCAAGACCAGCAGCACCACAGTCCTTTCAGTCAGAACAGGAACCTGCTTTGCCTAGAAGGAAAGGTAGGGAAGAGGAAGTTTCAGCCCCATCTGCTGAAGTAATCAATTCCAAAAGAAAACCTTATGTAAGCCTAAAGGAATTTGAAGGTATTATTGAAAATATAGGTGTACTAGAAATTATGGCCGAAGGGTATGGATTCCTTCGCTCACTGGATTACAACTACCTGGCATCTCCGGATGATATTTATGTATCTCCATCACAAATAAAACTTTTTGGCCTTAAGACTGGTGACCATATCAAAGGTTCAATCAGACCGCCAAAAGAAGGTGAAAAGTATTTTGCCCTCTTAAAGGTCATTACCGTAAATGGCAAAACCTCAGAAGAAATCCGAGACAGGATACCTTTTGAATACCTTACTCCACTGTTTCCCCAGGAGAGGCTCAACCTGACTACAAAAGCTGACAACTATTCCACGCGTATTCTTGATCTTTTCTCTCCAATAGGAAAAGGGCAAAGAGGAATGATCGTAGCACAGCCTAAGACAGGTAAAACAGTGCTTTTGCAACAAATTGCCAATGCCATTGCCGAAAACCATCCTGAAGTTCACTTGATGATCCTGTTGATCGACGAGAGGCCTGAAGAAGTGACGGATATGGCTAGATCAGTAAAGGCTGAAGTAATTTCTTCCACCTTTGACGAGCAGGCAGACAGACACGTGAAGGTGGCTTCTATCGTATTGGAAAAGGCCAAAAGAATGGTTGAGTGCGGACATGATGTAGTCATACTGCTCGATTCCATCACAAGATTGGCAAGAGCTTATAATACCGTAGTCCCTTCCTCAGGAAAAATTCTTTCCGGTGGTGTGGATGCAAATGCATTGCACAAGCCTAAGCGCTTCTTTGGTGCTGCCAGAAATGTTGAAAATGGCGGGTCTTTGACCATTATTGCTACTGCATTGGTAGAGACTGGTTCCAAAATGGATGAGGTGATCTTTGAAGAATTCAAAGGTACGGGCAACATGGAACTTGCCTTGGATAGAAAGCTGGCCAACAGACGGGTATATCCTGCTATCGATGTACCAGGTTCTGGTACCAGAAGAGAAGACCTCTTGATGGACAAAGAAGAACTGCAGCGTGTATGGATACTCAGAAAACTGATGTCTGATATGACTTCTCAGGAAGCAATGGAATTCCTACTTCAGCGTATGCGCGGTACCCGCGACAATGCGGAGTTTTTGATCAGCATGAACAGCTAAGTTACAACTGACAATATTTTGAAAACCCGGTAAGCGATTGCCGGGTTTTTTTTTGACGTTTCATATCCTCGAAATTGTTTTCGCATTGGTGAATGCTACCTGTTTGTTTTTCTTAAGTTTTTGAAATCCAATATTTTATCCTAATTTGAATAATTAATTTATGGTTTCCCCATGAACTTTAATGGAGTGAAGCATTAACTGCATCAATTGTATCAACTCTAAATTCAAGCTGCATATGAGGCTAAAATCCAAAATCGCAGTGCCTTACTTATTCATTTTGCTTGTTCCCCTGCTAGCAGGTTTTCTTTTTCAGGAAACAGATTTACTCATGAGAGCAGTAGATATTCCTAGGATCTGGACAGATGAGGCGATGCATAATTGGGAGCTGCCCAATGCCAATCCGGAGTATTCGGCTCAGCCTGTATCAGAAGCATATTATTACAGCCTTCCAGAGCGGGTAATATACAAAAGCTACCCTGTATATCATCCTGATTATGAACCTGAGGGATATTGGGAATGGCTGCATGAACAGGAGGCGGAGATTGTTTTTGACGATAAGAAATTAAGTACTGAAGCCGATTGGATCAAAGCAGGTGAAATTTTATTTGATTATCCTATTGATACTTTAGGGGCAGTAATAAACGCCAAATATGTGAGAGATAAGGATTTTTATGATGCCACAGGAATGCCAATCACCAAGGACGGCATCATGCCCTTTGTGCAATGGGTTGTTGCAGGTAAGGGTAAAGTTTTCCTGGGGAATCTCTCCTGTGCGATGTGTCATACCCGTGTTATGCCAGATGGGAATCTTCTCAAAGGTGCCCAAGGCAACTGGCCGGGGGACAAAGCTTTTGCTTATGTCTTGGAAAAAGACGGAGTTTCAGAACACGGGATCAAATCAATTACAGAAGCCTTATTTGGGAGTCCATTTGTCAAAGGTGATCCGCATGGTGAGCTTCTTAACAGTAGTAAAAAAGAAATATTGGACGCTTATTGGGCTGTCCCAGAAGGGGCTTTTGGCAGGCAAGGCACGAGTATCCTTTATCCACCTCAGGCCCCCAACCTCATCGGAGTTAAAGACAGGAAATATTTAGACCATGGAGGATTAGGACAGCACAGGGACATTTATGACATGATGCGCTACATAGCCATGAACCAAGCTTTGGATTTTTTGAATTTTTATGGAGATTATAACCCACTAGGACTGACCAAAGAACAGCTGAACAGCGGTAAACCAATCATTTTCCCAGGCACCTATGACCGGCACTCAGATGCGCAATTGTATGCATTAGCCAAATATGTCTATGCTTTACAGCCTCCTGTCAATCCCAATCAGCCAAATGAATTAACAGAAAAAGGTAAAAGAATATTCGCAGAAGAAGGTTGTGTCACTTGCCATACACCACCTCTCTTTACCAACAATAAACTGACTCCTGCTGATGGTTTTTTAATTCCAGATGCCCATTATGACAAGTATGATATTTTCGACATATCTGTAGGAACGGACAATGGATACACCATGTCTACCCGTAGGGGTACAGGTTACTACAAAGTTCCCTCCTTATTGGGTCTGTGGTATAGAGGCCCGTTTTTACATGATGCTTCCTTGGCTAAACTTGAAGATCTTTTCGATCCCAACAGATTGAAAGATGATTATGTGCCTACTGCCTTTAAGCCCCATCAACTACCTGCCAAAGCTGTACCTGGACATGAATTTGGATTAGAACTCAGTATAGAAGAAAAAAAAGCACTTATTGCTTATCTGATGACATTATGAAGGTTTTACTCATTTGTTTTGCATGGCTAACAGTTCCATTGGTTTTATCAGCCCAGGCCATTAAGCCGGATACACCTGTCGTTTTTTATGTCAACAATGCAGGCATTCAGGTTAAAGGAGTAATTGCTGATTGGGAACTGGAACTTGAATTTGATGCCAAAAAACCCGAAAAATCCAATATTAGGGGAACGGCAAAAGTCGAAAGTATGGAAACAGGAATCAAGCTAAGAGACAGGCACCTACAGGGAAAGCAATATTTTGACAGCCAAAAGTTTCCATTGCTTTATTTAAACTCAAAGTCCATTAAGGAAGTAGGTAAAAACAAGTTCATGGGCATATTTGAGCTGCAGATCAAAGAAAACAAAAGAGAGGTTCAGCTTCCCTTTACACTGTCAAGGCAACAGAAAGGAACTGTATTTACAGGTGAATTTGTCATCAATAGGCTAGATTATGGGCTTGGAGAAAAAAGCCTGGTACTTGCTGACTCGGTAAAGGTGAATATTTCCTTTGTACACCAATGACATTTTTTTCTTCAATAGAAAAAAGAACTTGTACTGGAAAATTAAAATAAAAGGAAGGCTTTAAGTAAGTAATTAAATACGGCTTCATCAGTACCGTGGAAATGCATCAGCCTTTCCCATGTTTGGTCGCTGAATTCAAAATCATTTCCGCTGCTGTCCCGGTACCTCCATTTGTCAGTGATGTTTTTCTCAAGAGTGGCATTGGTCTTACCGGCATTATACCTGAGGCCTCCTGAAATACCACGAGAGATTGTTTTACTGTTATTATTTTCTCGGTATACATAATTACCGAATATATCATTGGAGATTTCAGTGTTGCCTTTCCTGTTGTCATTGATCTGCACCCGATCAAAAATATCTACCTCATATGTTGCTACATAACCAGATTGATCTGCCAAATTATTGATAAAGTACCTGAAAAAATCTATTTGCGCTTCTTGGTCTGCGGCTAAGCCGGGGTAGAAAAGATCCACATATTTTTTCCTAAAGCTAATTTCATTTTTCTTGCTGTCTGTAAAGATCAGATTGTCAAAAATGTCCTTTTTCAAAAAGGCCTCGTAACGGCTATTTTGTGATCTGTAAGTCAGATTTCCAAAGACATCAAAGTCCAGTCGTTGTGCATGAACAACCGTACACATGAGCAGTAATACAGGCAATAGGAGGTGATTTTTCATATAGAATTTCTTTTATCTTTTAATTTGGCTTTTGATATTCCAACGATACTAATAGTAGAAGGGATGGGTTAGTAAACCTATTTATTTTAGCGATTTTAATTATCAAAAAACAGTAATTTGAGGTTATCAGGGAAATTCATTTATTGGGTGATGATGATCATCCGAAAGTCTTGTTTTACATCAATCTGCCTTCTATTTAACCTAATTTTTCACTTACTAGATCGAATTTTTCCCTTAATCCTGACTTATTTGAATTATACAGCTGTGAATTTGCTTTGTACAATTTTTTTATGCAAAAAGTTTGGTATTGGGTATATTTGTTGTACAATTTCAGTAAACGTTTAAAATTTACCGTTTATTTACAATTGTTTACACTTGGTAAATAATCCAGTTTTATCAATGAGGTCAAAAGTAGCTATTCCGTTTTGTTTGGATTGCTATTGGGCAATGGGTAGATCCCTTATGTCCCTGCTGCTCATTGCTTTTTCTTTCCTCATCAATGGAAACCTTAAGGCTGAAGGAAGTGGTACTTGGGGTACAGCCACGGACAGACAAAGCTGGTTGTGGGTACCTGGTTCGATTTCAGGAACATCCAATTACAATACGCGTGGCTATATGCTGCTCCCTTCCAGTACACCAAATTATAATCCTGACCATAGATTCTATGTATTTGTAAAAGCTGGAGAGACAGTCTTTTATGGGTTTAGGGCTACAGTAGTCTCCACGGAGATTAGGGTGAGGTGGTTTTATGACAGCAACAATACAGGTTTTTTTCCCCGTGCAAGAACGGCGGCAGAGGGACAGGTGATGGTCTCCAATCATCAATACAATGCTACGGCAGCTGGGGGAATCCAAGGAAGGCCTGCTGATGGCAATGCAGCAGCTTTAGGTCCTTCCCAAATCACTGGACAAGGATATAGTGCTTTCTCATTCACCAACACCACTGGTGTAGACCGGGTTTATTGGGCAGAAATATCCAATACCAGCGATGTGGCGGTAGTAGATGGTTTCAATATCAACTTTTGGGATGTGACCGTAGCGGCCCCGAATGGGTCTGGTTGGATCAAAAGAGATGGAAGGTTGTTCTGTAAATTCTGGAGTATTGCCAATTCGAGGCCGAATTCAACCCAGACTACCGGAAGCACCTCTTTTTCGGTAACTGAGGGTGTTGCCAATAATGCCTCTTTTCACAATGATTTTGGGTTTTATGTGCCTATAGACAATACCTATACTCCTGCCACGAACGATTATTTCGTAAAGCGGATTAGATTTCCTGGATCAAGCGGTGGCTGGACCAATTTTTTCGCCAATAAAGATGGTACCCGATCTGACCTGACCTATGATGAAAACAGGAAATCCTTAAATGATAGGTCTACCAATATCCAATACCCACTGTTTATCAATAATCCTGATCCATCGATCTGGCTTAGTACACAAACCCCGAATGCCACGCTAAATATAGTGTATGACGAAAAAACTCCTCCGCTGACGGGAGGGGAAGCCTATATCAATGTGACAATAGATTTGCCTGCTGTAGTCGATATCCTGATTGATTTCAATGGCAACAATACCTTTGATCCAGAAGACAGGATTATTACCCGGAATTTTCAGGAGCCAGGAACATATCAGATTTATTGGGACGGCAAGTATGCCAATGGTAATGAGGTGGCAAGTGGCGTCCAAGTCAACTTCAATGCTGCAGTCGTCTTCTTTCCTGTTCATTTTCCGGTATTTGATCTGGAACAGAGTCTAGGGATTAGGGTGACCAATATCAGACCTGGAGTTATGCAAGACAACAATATTTTCTGGGATGATTCACAAATACCTCGTACGGGATTGACCCCAACCAATAGCGCCCAATCTGTTGCGGTCAATGTTACAGGGCTTCCCAGTCCAAATCATATCTGGCATGCAACAGGGGACAATGGCTTCGGGAATAATAAGACGATCAATACTTGGGCTGCGGCTCATTATATGGAAGTGCGGGAAACTAGCGCTTTCCTTTATACAGATATCACTGGAAATGTCTTTTTGGACCTCAATGGAATGTCAGACGGCTATGTCAATGGTGACCCTATTGGCTTCACTGGTCTGCATGCTGTGGTGGTAGACCAAAACAACCTTGTCGTTCGCTATGCGGAAGTTGGAAAAGACGGGAAGTATCTTGTCAACAGATTGCCAAGTGGGGTATATACCATGGTGTTGACTACTGCTTCAGCTACTATAGGGGCTGTTGGACCCGAGGCGATCTTGCCTTTAAATTGGGAACATACAGGAGAGTTTTTGGGTGCCGGTCCAGGTCATGACGGAACTGTAGATGGCAGACTTCCCAATTTAAGACTATCAACATCATCTTTGAATTATGCGAATTTTTCAATTCGCCCTTTATCCTCGGATCTGGAAGTTGCCAAGGCAATTGATAATATTTATCCGGAAGTAGGGACTGATGTAGTATTTACCATTACTGTAAGCAACAACGGATATAGTACTGCAACCAACGTCACTGTGGAGGAATATCTTCCACAAGGCTATTCCTATGTAGAGCATAATGCGACATCTGGGATTTTTGATCCCATCATAGGGATTTGGTATGTGGGAGATCTGCTTGACGGTGAGTCCCATCAGCTTTTCCTAAAAGCTACGGTCATGGAGACAGAAGCTTATACCAATTCAGTGGAGGTTTTCAGTGATGTTCCAGATCCAGATGAGGCCAATAATTTTGCTTCGGTGACTCCTGATCCAATAACTATTCTCCCTGTTAACTGGGTATATTTTAGATCTAAAGTAGAAGGAAGAAAAGTAAAGTTGGAATGGGCTTTGGCGCAGGATGATCCCAAAATGCAATTTATTGTGCAACGTTCGTTTGATGGATTTGAATGGGAAGATTTAGGCGGGCTATTTAAGCAAAAACAAGATGCGACCTTCACTGCTTGGGATGAAAAGCCACTATCAGGAAAGAGCTATTACCGTTTGGTTCAACTTGAGGGAGGGTCAAATAGATATTATTCACATGTGGTGAAAGTAGAATTTGAATTCTCGGGAGAGGTCAGTGTCTATCCCAACCCATTTAAGGATCAGCTATTTCTTTATGGACTAGATCTGCAATCTTCAGCATTGCAGCTGTACGATGCCTTGGGTAAGTCAGTGAATGCGCGGATAGTCTCGGCAAAATCCGGTATGGTGGAGCTCCAACTTGAGAATCTACCAGTTGGTGTCTATTTCCTTTATCTTGAGCAATTTGGCATTAGGTCAGTACATAAGGTCATCAGAAATTAAGAAAAGAGAGAAATAGAAATATTTTTAGGCTGATTGTCCATTTTTAGATTGTTGTATTCTTAATTTATCCATTTCAATTTTATTGGACGTGCTGCTGGATTTTTATCTTTTGCAGCCAAATCTTTAATTACCGCTTTTTTTTGCTGGTTTGCGATTCTAACTTAATTCATTGCTTCTATAACTGGTGAAAAACACCTAATGTTGGATAAGCTTGTAATTCGGATCAAAATGGATTTTTAAAAGAAGTGCAAGACCTAAGTATCTTTTTATATACAAAAAAAATCATATTATATACTTTAACTTAATTTAAAATGTGTTGAGCTTTTTTTATAATTAAAGCCTGTTTTAC
>DAIPZN010000135.1:0-9895 GCA_036782195.1 Cyclobacteriaceae bacterium
ACTTAATTCAATTTGTTTTGATCTCATTAAATTCTGTCATTAAATAGAATTTACATGAAAATAAGTACACAATGAAAGGAATAAGCATTATCATTTGTAGCTACAACAGTTCTTCCAGAATTGAAGCTACTTTAGAACATATTGCCAATCAGGAATTGTATGGGCTACGATGTGAGGTGGTATTGGTTGATAATAATTGTTCTGATGATACCTTAGCTGTCGCTCAGAAGAAATGGAAAGATTGTGGTGAACCGTTTGAATTACGGATTGTTGAGGAAAAAGAACCTGGTTTATCCTTTGCCCGCAAAACGGGGGTGCGAGCAGCAGAGGGAGAGACTCTTATTTTTTGTGATGATGACAATTGGCTTGAGAAAACCTATCTCCAAAATGTTGTTTTGGGATTTTTAAGATATCCTGATGCCGGGATTTTAGGAGCATGGAGTGATGCTTCTTTTGAACCGGCACAATTAATCCCGGAATGGTTTGAACAAATTAAAGGCTCAATGGCAGTAGGAGGCAAACCTGATAATGATTGCTTAGTGCAAGAGGTTTGGGGCGCAGGGATGGCTATTCTCAAGATTGTGGCTTCAGAAATATTTTTAACAAACAATGTCCTTTCTGGAAGAAAAGGAGATAGTCTTGTGTCTGGTGAGGACTCAGAAATTTGCGAAAAAGCCAGAAATCTTGGTTACAAAATATATAAGTTGACTTCCTTAAAATACACCCATTTTATTACAGGCAATCGATTGACTTGGAAATATGTGACTCGACTGAATAAGGGATTTGGATTTAGCTCGATGGAGAATAGTTTTCATTCCTACAATAAGAGTATGTTTCTTTTAATCCTAGGATATAGTTTTTACAGCCTTAAAACTATCTTAAAAAATCCACAGGGATTCGTATTTTATATTTCTAAAACTAGTAACAAAGTCAGTGCTTTAAAATTTTATGGTATTGAGGGAGCTTGGGATTTTGTTAGGGGGAATTTGAGGAATAATTAATCCAATTATCTTCTCCCGAATTACTGTTTTTCTAGGTGCTTTTAATCTGTTCTTATTTATTACAATCTGATTAAAGAGATTCCAGTTTTCTTCAATTGTCAGGATTAGTTGCAAGTTATATTCAACAGTCACTGCAACAAAAAAATCCTAGGGTTTCAAATAATGTTTTGATAAAAAAAAATGAATTACCCCCAAGTCTCCATCCTCACCACTGTCTACAACCGCGAAAAGTACTTAGCGGCTTGTATAGAGAGTGTATTGGATTCCTCTTACCAGGATTGGGAGATGGTTATAGTGGATGACCAGTCTAAGGATGAATCTGTTACCATCGCCCAATCGTATGCCGCCAAAGATCCCCGGATAAGGGTATATACCAATGAACAAAATCTTGGGGACTATCCCAACAGGAATAAAGCTGCTTCCTACGCCACAGGCAAATACCTCAAATACCTGGATGCAGATGACATGATCTATCCGCATGGCTTAGAAATTATGGTACAAACTATGGCGCAATTTCCGGAGGCTGCCTTGGGCATTTCTCAGGAAGTTGCTGAAGATTTCAAGCCTTTTCCTTTTTTGATGACACCCGCGGAGACCTTTCATAGGGAGTTTTTACAGCGTGGTGTATTGGGTTTAGGTCCTACGGCCACTATTATCAGGAGGCATGCTTTTGAGGCCATCGGTGGCTTTACCGGGACACGGTATATCGGTGATACGGAATTGTGGTACAAGTTGGCCTTAAAGTACTCTGTGGTCAAGATGGTGCCGGGATTGATATTTTGGCGTAGGCATGATGATCAAGAAATCACCAAGGGCATGGAATCATTTTTTTACCTAGAAAATTCCTTCAAACACGCTATCAAAACATTAAATCTTCAAGATTTTCCATTATCCAAAGAAGAACGTGCTCTAGCCATGGGAAAAATCTATAAACGCTTTTCCCGCAATATTTTGAGAATGGTAGCTCAAGGTGAATTAAGAAAAGCTTTACAGATTATGGAATCGGTCAAGTTTTCTTGGTGGCAGGTATTGAAAGCAATCAAATGACCCCAATTGAAAGTATTAGTGGAAAAAAATATACAGCAGGAATTAGTAAGCATTATCATAGCCCTGTATAATGCTGAAGCTTATATAGCGGAGACGCTGCAATCAGTTAAAAATCAAACATGGGAATCCATAGAAATCATTGTGGTCAATGATGGATCTACCGATGGCAGTGCAGCTGTTGTAGAAAGCCTTAAAATTCCCAACTTGACTTTATATGACAGAGAAAATATGGGGCAGTGCGCTGCCTCTAATTTTGGGATTGGAAAAGCAAAAGGTGGGCTGATTAAATTTTTGGACGCAGATGATGTCCTGTCACAAAATTGTATTGAAAACATGGTTTTGAAATACAGAGAAAACCCAAATAGACTGGTTTTTGGGGAATGGCAATACTTTGCAAAAAGTATTGACCATTCCAAAAAATCATCTAACTCTGAATTCAGGGATTATGAAAACAGCATAGATTGGTACTTGGATGTTCTGAATACTCGAGAAGCAATGTTGGCAGGGTGGATGTGGCTGATACCGGCATCAGTTTTAAAAAAAGCCGGTGGTTGGGATGAACGTTTGCATTTAATGAATGATTTTGAGTTTTCTACCCGCCTTATCTTGTATTCTGAGGGTATAGGATTTGCAGAAAACGCCATTCATTATTATCGGAAAGGTTTGGCAAATTCCATGACTTCCAAAATGAATGATAAAGTAGCGTTATCCATTTACACAGGAGTAAGTCAGGCTTTTAATCATGTATTTTCTGTTGAGAGTTCGGAAAGGGTTAAAAAAGCCTTCGCTAGCCAATTTCAAAATTTAGTTTATCAGTTTTTTCCTACCCAACCCATCCTAGTTGATATAATGGAAGTCAAAATTAAGAGTTTGGGAGGAAGTGCGCTAAAACCCGAGGGAGGAGCATTATTTAAATTATTAATTCTTGTGATGCCGTGGAAAGTTGTTAAATATTTCCAGACTTTCATGTACAAGACAATTTGGTTTCCAATTTTAGTTTGGAAAAAAAATAAAAAACTCAAAAAACAATTTGGAATTTAATATAACCGTGAAAATTACTTTTGTATCAAATATCAAACTAACAGAATCGAGTGGGGGAATGTCAGGTATAAATAATGCCTTGTATCATCAGCTATCCAAGTATTTCAAAATCAGAGATTACCTCTATATTAATCCCCCGCCTGATTGGTTTTCAAAATTGAAGTCTAAACTGATTAGGCTACTGGGCCTGAAAGGCAATTATCATTTTTTTTCAAAAAGAAGGTTGACTAGGATCAATAAGATTTTTGAGTCTCAAAAGTTATCAGGTGATATTTACTTTTTTTTAGGATTTACTCCATGGATAGATATAAAGCTTAAGCGACCTTACTATTGCTATAATGATGCCTCTTTTGCGACTTATGTGAAAATCTATAACAATAGGGATGAATTTTCCGAACAAGATTTAGCGCGCATTTACCAAAAAGAAAAGTTATGGTTGTCTAATGCTGAAACTGTATTTTTCAATTCCCAATGGGCTTTAGAAGAAACAAAAAAATCATACAATCTGGATGGTACTAATTTTCTCAATGTGGGTGTTGGAGGCTTTGTTGATATACCTGAAAGTGATAATTATAAGCAAGACATAAATTTTCTCTTTATTTCAAGAGAATTTGTTCCTAAAGGTGGAAAAGTGGTATCAGAGGCATTGAAATTAGTAAGAAAAAAATACCAAGAGGCAAGCCTCTGGATCCTTGGTGACACTCCGCCCAAAGAAGTGCTGGACCAAGAGGGGATAATCTATAAAGGATTTTTTAATAAATCCATTCCTGAAGAGGTTGAAGCTTTAAAACATGTTTTTTCATCAGCATTTTGCCTGGTACATCCCACTATCAAAGATACAACGACATTGGTGATTACTGAAAGTGCCTACTTCGGATGCCCCGCTATAGCCTCTGATCGCTTTGCCATTCCCGAGTTTGTGATTGATCACAAAACAGGATTCTTGTTAAAAAACCCCAAAGATCCTCAGGAGGTGGCTGACAAGATGATTTATTTGATTGAAAATCCTATTGAGTATGCGCACATCCGTCAATCGACCCGAGATCATGCAATAAGTAACAACACATGGGATAGGGTCGGCGACCACATTTTCAAAACCATAAAACCTTAAAATGAAGGTTTTATATGTTGGCCAGTATTCGCAAGGTACCACTTCCCGGATGAGGGGAGAATCATTAAATGCAATCTTGAATCCTAGCCTGTTTGAAATCATAGATACCCATGTGCCATTTTATAATACCTCCAGGATATTCCGTACTCTTGGATTCAGGTATAAAACAGGACCATTGATTCATCATACCAATACCCATATTTTAAAACAATTGAATAAAGGCCAATATGACCTGATTTGGGTGGATAAAGCTGTCTATATAACTCCTTCAACTACGGCTATCCTGAGGTCCCATACTTCAAAAATGGTGCATTTCACTCCTGATCCTGCTTTTACTTTTCACCAATCTCAGCATTTTTATAAGTCATTGCCTTATTATACCGATGTCATTACGACGAAGTCCTACGAACTTGATGCCTACCTCAAAATCTGTCAAAGTGCACAGGTATTATACGCTACCCAAGGCTTTGACGCCAAGCTACATCAGCCCTCTGAATTACCGTTTAATACCAAAAAAGGTTTTGTCTTCATTGGCCACCATGAGACAGGCCGAGAAAAAATTTTAGACTTGTTGTTGCGTCATCATATCCCTATCACCTTAGCGGGAATAAAGTGGGAAAGTTTTGCACGGCGTCACATAAACAATCCACATTTAACTTTTTTAGGGAATGGAATTTTTGGAGAGGATTATGTCAAAGCGATTCAAAGCGCTAAAATTGCCTGGGGCGCCATCAGCAAATGGGTTCCGGAACTGCATACCACCCGCACATTTGAGATTCCTGCCTGTGGTACAGCTTTGCTGACCGAGCGGAATAAAGAAACACAGTTGTTTTTCCATGAGGACGAAGCAATATTCTATGACAGTGAGGGGGAAATAGCAGAAAAAGTATTGCATTACCTGAATAACGACGTGGAACTTGAAAAACTGACTGAAAGAGGCCATTCGAGAGTATGGGACCATGGTTACGATTATTTTTCTATTTTAACCCAACTTCTAGCTAAAATTCTCAAGTGAAAAAAATTGCCCTTGTGCATTATATGCCATTAGAGTACTATCCTCCCGTTATGAACATGCTGGATGATTTAGGGATGCAGGATGGTTTGGTTACTAAAGTTTGGTCTACCGGAAACATTAAAGGAAGAAATACCTATACCAATGATCGTTTAATAGGGATTTCAAGAGCGTTATTCCCTAGTCCCAATCAATCCAAGTTTTTCCGCTTATTCACCTACCTTCTTTTTAATGTAAAAGTTCTCTATGGATTAGTGCTTTACAATCCAAATGCTGTTTTTTATTATGAAAGCTATTCAGCCGGCCCGGTCTATTGGTATCTAAAATTATTTGGTAAACGAAAAAAACTGTTTATCCACCATCATGAGTATTTTGATCAGAATTGGTATGACAATGGCATGGCAATAGTAAGGTTATACCATGAGTTAGAAAAAAAGTATTTATTTGAAAAAGCGGATTGGATTTCTCACACGAACCAATTTAGAATTGATCTTTTCCTTAATGATTTCCCTGATTTAAATCCTACGAAATTACATCAATTACCCAATTATCCTCCTGATTCCTGGGTTAAGTTACAGAATGATAAAGCCGTGGCTAAGGAAAAAGATACTTTAAGAATTATCTATATAGGCTCAATTTCTCTTGAACATACATTTATTGAAGAATTCTGCAAGTGGGTAATTTCTCAAAATGGAAGAGTAAAATTTGATATTTATTCCTTTAATTATACATCAACAGTTAAAAATTTTTTAAAAAAAATAGACTGTGAATTTATTAATTTTTTTGAAGATGGTATTGCGTATGAAGATATTCCAAAGTTTTTGATACAGTATGATATTGGTGTAATCCTGTACAAGGCCTCTACACTCAATGCTAAATATTGTGCTTCAAATAAATTATTCGAGTATTTAGTTTGTGGGTTGGAAGTCTGGGTTTCTAAAGAACAAGAAGGTACAATACCTTATCTAAATTTAGCAAGTAGACCGAGAGTAAAATCAATAAATTTTTCTAAAATGGAAAATGATTTAATAAAAGATTTTCATAGCTCATTGTCTTTACCTCTTATAAAAGTTAATTATTATTACTCATCTGTATCAAGTTTTTTTATTATGAATTTATTAAAATAGAAAGGCCTATGAATATTTTTAATTTCATAGGTTTTTTATCAGTTCTTTTTGTTTTTGTCAGATTTATCAAAAAATTGGGAAATGAATTGCCTATTCCCGAACTGATGCTGCTCATTGCAGGCTTGCAATGGATAGTCGGTCCATTGATTGAGTACAATAGCCCCAACTTGCATTTTAAGTATTTTATGTATGTTGCTGAGGATACCTATATGTCCTTCGTTGTCCCAGCCTATATTGTATTTGTAATTGGAGTCTTGCTGTTGAGCAACAGAAGTGAAAAATATTTTATACCACAAATAGATTTCTCAGGGCAAAGTAGCTTTGCCATTAAATTATTGCTAGTAGGGGTAGTTGCTGATTATGTAAGACCTTCTTTTCCTGGGGGACTACAATTTTTTCTTTATCTCTTTGGAAATTTTAAGTTTGCGGGAGCTATTATTCTTTATTTTTCAAATAATGGAAAATATAGAAATCTTTTTTACCTAGTGATTATTTACCTCTTCTACAGGTCATTGCAGCAAGCCATGTTTCATGATTTTGTTCTCTGGTCTGCATTCTTCTTTATGTTCTGGGCGCTCAAATTTAAGCCCAGTGTCAAAACCATTCTAGCAACATTCTTGGTAGCTTTTATTTTTCTTTCCTCTTTGCAAACTGTCAAATCAGCATATAGAAGTGAAGTTTGGGGGGGATATCAAGGGAACAAGGTCGGATTATTTTTCACCTTGTTTACCGATGCACTCTTAAATGAAGGACTGTTTGCCGAAGTAAAGGAAGAGGAACTGGACAACAACGTCCGGCTCAACCAAGGCTGGATCATCAGTGCGATTATGGATCATGTGCCAAATAATGAGGCGTTTTTTGAGGGAGAGACCATCCGTACGGCATTTGAGACGGCTGCTTTGCCGGGCTTTATGCGGAAAAATAAAACCGTAGCTGGGGGTAGGGAGAACTTTATGAGGTTTACAGGTTTGGAAATAGGAGAGGGGACTTCTATGGGGATCAGCATTGTGGGGGAGGCTTATGGGAACTATGGAGTCAATGGAGGGATACTCTTTATGGCACTATGGGGGCTGTTTTTGGGAAGGATATGGTTATTTCTGATGAAGTATTCCCAAAACAACCTGCTGTTCTTGGCATTTTTGCCATTGATATTCCTGCAGGTGGTCAAGGCGGAAACAGAACTTGTAGTGGTTCTCAATCATTTAATTAAAGCTATGGTTGTAGTATTTATGTTCTTTATGCTAATCAGGAGGCGGAAGAACACATACAGTTATGGCTGATAGCATTCAGTTTATTTTCCGAAAAAAGCTTCCCCAGTTTAACAGTATTGAAGGGTTATTTGAAGCGCTCATTCCTGTTTTACAGCATAAAATCAAAATCAGCAGGTTTGAACTACCTTATTCAGGAGCAGGTATCAGGGATGTTTGGTTGAATTTGGTCGCATCAGTATGGTCCAAAAAGACCCGCGTCCACATTACTGGACATGTGAATTATGTCGCTTTAGTTACAGGAAGCAATACCATATTGACTATACATGATATTGGATCGGCATTGAGGGGATCTGTATTGAAACAATGGCTAATTAAGTTACTCTGGTTTTGGTTGCCCATCCTGCGGGTCAGAGCCATCACTGTAATCTCAGAGTTTTCCAAAAATGAATTGATTGATTTAGCGCCCTTTGCAGCACCTAAAATCAAGGTGATACACAATGCAGTCAACCCGTCTTTTCAATACTTGCCTAAGGAATTTGATCACAAGAATCCCCAAATTCTGTTAATTGGGACCAAAGCCAACAAAAATCTGGAACGTACGCTTGCAGCTTTAGAAGGCCTTAAATGTAACTTGAAAATTATCGGTCCCTTGACCGAAAAGCAAATCCAGCTATTGGCCAAAACAAAACTCCCTTACACCCAGCAGGAGTACCTTTCCTTCGAAGAGGTCCTTGAAGCCTATGCCACGTGTGACTTGTTATGTTTTGCTTCGCTCTATGAAGGGTTTGGAATGCCCATTATTGAGGCACAGGCTGTTGGTCGTCCTGTGCTCACATCCCATAGAGGATCCATGGTAGAAGTAGCAGGACTAGGGGCTTGTTTTGTTGATCCGGAAGACCCTTTATCCATTAGACAAGGTGTGGAAAAAATTATTTATGACCCCGTTTTTAGGACTCATCTGATCCAACAAGGTTTGGAAAATGTAAAAAAGTTTTCTGTAGAAAACATAGCTGCACAATACCTGGAACTGTACCAGGATTTGAATTAATTGAAGTATATGAAACCCAAAGTTCTTCTATTCATTGATTGGTACCTTCCAGGAAATAAAGCGGGAGGTCCAGTGACTTCAATCGGGCATATGGTAGAAAACCTGAGAATGGAGGTGGATTTTTATGTACTGACCCGAAATACCGATTATGGCGAAGATCAGCCCTATATCCATGTACGTTCCAATCACTGGATAAAAGTAAAGGATGGCTTAAGTATTTTCTATTTTTCCAAAGACCAACTGACTATCGCTAAACTCAAACAGGTAATTTCAGGACTTGACTGTGACCATTGGTATATCAATGGCATCTATTCTTTTTATTTCTCTATACTTCCGGTATGGTTATCCAGGGGTAGAAAAAACCTAAAAGTGACAGTGGCTTCCAGAGGCATGCTTTCACCACATGCATTGGCTGTAAAGCCCATTAAAAAAATGGTTTACTTATGCCTATCAAAGATGCTGGGGATCTATAATGGAATCAACTTTCATGCAACCAATGCTGTAGAAGCCATAGAAATCCGTAAAAGGCTGGGAAATCACCACAATATCAAAATCGCTTCTAATCTAACAGGTTCACCAAGTGCTTTTAATCCAAAAAAGGGAGATAAGACTCCAGGCGTTTTAAAACTGTTAAGCTTAGCCAGGATATCGCCAGAAAAAAACATTCTTGGTGCTCTCAAATCACTTTCAGACTGTAAACACCTTGTCCAATTTGACCTTTATGGGCAGCAGTTGGACATGGAGTATATGAAACAATGTCTAGATGAAGCCAATAAGCTTCCTTCAAACGTTAAGGTGACCTTTCATGGTAGTGTTCCTACGGAAGAAGTACCTCGAATTCTCCAGCAGTCAGATTTTCTGTTTCTTCCCACTCACGGTGAAAATTTCGGCCATTCTATTTTAGAAGCCATGCTGGCAGGTTGTCCAGTGATCATCTCTGATAGAACCCCTTGGAGAGATCTAGAAGCCAAAGGATTAGGATGGGATATTTCTTTGACTGAGCAGAAGCGGTTTAAGGAAGTACTGGGACAAGCAGCTGCTATGGATGCAGATACCTATGGGAAAATGAGCCAAGCAGCTTTCACCTTTGCCAAGGATTTTGCCGGAAACCCTAAGCTTTTGAGTGAAAATTTGGCGCTGTTTCTTTAAAAGCGAGAAGCCAGAGGCGAGAAATTAGAAATTAGAATCAAGAGTTTTTTTAGGTCCAAATACCAAGAAGAAGCAAGAATCAAATGTCTCAATACTCACTACTCATAGCTCAATATAATATACCCAAAATACCAAATGCCATATACCC
>DAIPZN010000136.1:0-9777 GCA_036782195.1 Cyclobacteriaceae bacterium
GTATATTGTATGGCAAAAGCGGGTTTGGCGATGTTTTCAAAAGTTATGACCATGCGCCTTGCAGAAGTGGACATACCTGTGTATGAGGTCCGGCCCGGTATTGTGGCTACCGATATGACAGAAAAAGTGAGAGACGTCTACCAAAAACGCATAGAAGGAGGTTTGACGCTAAGTCCAAGGATGGGTAAGCCGGAGGACATTGGAAAGGCTGTTTACATGTTGGCAAGCGGGACACTTTCCTATGCAACGGGTCAGGTCATTACCGTGGATGGAGGATTGACTTTATCCAGACTGTGATCTTGTGAATGCGGTTTTTGGAGTAAAAATATATGGAGAATATACTTTCTTTCTGGAGGTTTATTTTGAAAATGCATACATTCGCCAGCTGATCTACCTATTGCCTCCAAACCTATGAGTCGACCCACCAGCCAAAGAAATGTTGCGGGATTTATCATGGCCATATCCGCTGCCATATTTTGGGGAGTATCTGGAACGTGTGCCCAGTTTCTTTTCGAAAAAAGAAACCTTGACCCCGCTTGGTTGGTATCTTGGCGGCTCTTGTTGGCCGGGGTGATTTTGTTGCTATTTGCCTTTACAAGAAAGCAAAACGATGCGATGCGGATCTGGAAAAAACCTGCGCACATCTTTCAGTTGTTGCTCTTCAGTATTTTGGGGATGGTTGCCGTGCAATTTACCTACTTCTATAGCATCAATCTTTCCAATGCGGCCACTGCTACAGTCTTGCAATATATAGGGCCTTGTTTTGTGGTCGCTTATTTTGCCATCAAGAACAGGAGATGGCCATTGATGCTTGAATATGCCGCACTTTTTCTTGCCCTTACAGGTACCTTTCTCCTTGTAACTCATGGCAGCTTTCAGCAGCTTGTGATATCTGAAAAGGCGCTTTTCTGGGGAATATTGTCTGCTTTGACTTTAGCCTTCTATACTGTTTATCCTGTGAATTTGCTCAGGAGCTATTCATCAGTTACGGTCAATGCTTGGGCCATGTTGATCGGAGGTTTGGTGTTTTCTCTCTATACAAAGCCTTGGGAAATCAGCGGTGACTGGGATTTGGGTACCTGGGGAGCTTTTTCTTACATCATCCTTTTTGGAACGGTGATCTCATTTTCCATTTTTCTATATTCCCTCAATTTAATCGGCGCGCAGACCGCAAGCTTACTCTGTTCTGTGGAGCCATTGTCTGCTACTCTTGCCGCGGTATGGTGGTTGAATGTGTCTTTTGTAGGTATGGATTGGGTTGGAACTTTGTTGATTATCCTAACAATAGCTGTACTGACTGTTGCCACCAAACCCGATAAGGTGGTGGCCTAGAAGATCCTCTTTCCGTGGGTGTCAGCAGATGCCTATATCTATCAAAATGTATTTTTTACAGTTTGATTTAAGTACCTTATTTTGGTCGGCATTGATTTTAGCCAATTAAATAGGGAATAAGCAGGTTGCAAACAATGTTTGTTTTATCCTTACTGATATGGGCTATTTTCGCTTTGTTGTTGACTAAGTGGAAATCAATCAAATGGCACATGAAAAACAGAAGGGAATTTTTAGTTAAATCTTCTTTGGGTTTAGCAGGTCTGGTATTGGCTCCTTCCTGGGTGCAGGGAGCTCCGTCCATTATCAGTAACTACCAGAAGCCAAATTCTAAAATCAACGGCGTTCAAATTGGCTGTATAACCTATTCCTTCAGGTCCTTGCCTGACCAAAGCGCAGAAGCTACGTTGAAGTATGTGGTGGATTGCGGAATCAGCTCTATTGAGTTGATGGGTGAGCCTGCAGAGACTTTTGCGGGTATGCCTGTGGCAAACTTCAACAGGATGCGGGGTTTTCAACTTGGCTCCAAGCAGCGTAGGGGAGAGGAACTCACAGCTGAAGAGCAGTTGGAGTTGAATGAGATCAGAGAAATGTCGGAAGCTTATGCCAAAACAGCAGCAGCGTGGAGAGCAAAAGCCGATATGAAAAAATTCGAGCAATTGAGAAAAATGTACCAAGATGCAGGGGTAAGCATATATGCTTTTAAGCCCAGTGCTTTTGGAATAAACAATTCTGACCTTGAAGTGGCCTATGGTATGCGTGCCGCCAAAGCTTTGGGTGCCAGTCATGTGACATTGGAGCATCCTGCTGATGATACCCAAACATTAAGACTGGGAAAGCTGGGCGAAAAAAACGGTATGTCAGTCGGCTATCATGGACATGAGCAACAGACTTTCACCTTTTGGGATACGGCTTTGGCCCAAAGCAACAAAAACGGGCTGAATTTTGACGCTGGTCATTACATTGCAGCTGGTCATACAGACATCATGCAACTGGTGGAAAAGCAAAACAAGCGCATCCTCAGCATGCACATCAAGGATAGACAGACTCCGGCTAATGGCAAGGGCAATTTGACTTGGGGGACTGGGGATACACCATTGCCTGAATTGCTGAAAATGATGCAAAACAAAAAATACACTTTCCCGGCAACTATAGAGCTAGAACACCAGATTCCACAAGGCTCCGATGCAATCAGGGAAGTGCAACAATGTCTGGAATTCTGTAGAAAAGCGCTAAGCTGATCCAACAAAATCTTTGCTCCCGAACCTAATCATCCAAAATTAACCTAATGAATACCAAATTGAAACGTAATTATGGCTTCTTGCCATTTTTGGGATTGATGCTCATCCTATTTTCCTGCAATCAGGAGACTTCGGATTCAGGTGAAAAACCTGATGACAACAGGTTCACCAAGGTAGTATTGTCGGAAGGCATGGACGAACCCATGGAAATGACTTTCCTTCCTGGAAAGAGGATTCTACTTGTAGAAAGAAAAGGTGGCGTCAAGATTTTTGACGAGAATACAGGTACCATGACCCAAATCGCCACGATTCCCGTAAATACCAAATACACCAACAAAGAAGGTGTGGTGAGGGAGGCAGAAGAAGGGTTGATGGGTGTCATTGCCCATCCTGATTATGCGAAAAACAATTGGATTTTCATGTATTATGCAGATCCTGATGAACCTAAACATGTTTTGGCCCGATGGGAACTGAAAGGAGATGTACTAGTAGAATCATCTAAAAAGATTGTATTGGAAGTTCCTACCCAGAGACAGGAATGTTGTCATACTGGTGGAGGAATGGTATTTGACAAAAGCGGCAATCTATTCCTGACGGTAGGGAACAATACCGTCAATCCACGTGCAGGAACATCCAACCTTGATGAGCGTCCAGGCTTCGAAAATTCTGATGACCAACGTGCACCTGGCAATACCAACGACCTTAGAGGGAAAATCCTGAGGATTCATCCTGAGGATGATGGTAGCTATACCATCCCTAAAGGCAACCTATTTCCTGTAGGAACTGAAAAGACTAGACCGGAAATATATACCATGGGGCACAGAAACCCGTGGAGACCTACTTTAGATAGCAAGACTGGCTATTTGTATTGGGGTGAAGTTGGCCCTGATGCTGCAAAAGATTCTATATGGGGTCCAAAAGGCTATGATGAATTCAATCAAGCCAAAGGCCCAGGATTCTTTGGATGGCCTTATTTTATCGCTGACAACCAGGCTTACACCCGACACGATTATGAGACGGACACCTATGGAACACCATATGATGTCAATAAGCCTGTTAATGAATCTGTCAACAATACCGGACTGAGGGAGCTTCCAACGCCTGTAGTTCCGGCGATGATATGGTATCCTTACGGACCTTCTGAAGAATTTCCCATGCTGGGCAGTTCAGGTAGGAGTGCTACTGGAGGCCCCGTTTTCCGAAAAGCTGATTTTAGCAAAGATGCTCCATTTGTTTTTCCTTCTTATTATGAAGGCAAATGGCTGATTGTAGATTTTATGCGAGGTTGGATCATGGCTGTTACCATGGATGAAAATGGTGACTACAAATCTATGGAGCAATTTCTTCCAGAAGAATTGTTTAGCTCAGCCATTGATATGGATTTTGGACCGGATGGAGCCCTATATGTATTAGAGTATGGAAGTGCTTGGTTCAGAGGTAATGCCAATTCCAGATTGGTCAAAATTGAATACAATGCCGGCAACCGCAAACCAATTGTAGCAGCTACAGCAGATAGGACTTCTGGAGCAGTACCCTTTACTGCTGTATTTTCTTCAGAAGGCACCAATGATTACGACAGCTATGATGCAGGTAGGCTTCAGTATGAATGGAAACTGACTTCAGGAGAAGGATTTAGCCATGTAATGAAAGAAGCTAATCCTAAATTCACTTTTACAGAAGCAGGCATTTACCAGGTAATGCTAACAGTGACCGATACTAAAGGTGAGCAAAATAGCAAAAGCTTTGAGGTTGTCGCGGGCAATGAACCACCTCAAGTAAAGATTGACTTCAGTGGAAGGAATAGGACCTTTTATTTTGGTGAAAAAGAGCTCCCTTACCAGGTAATGGTCATGGATAGAGAGGACGGCTCAACTGAATCAGGAAATATTGCTGTTGAAGAAGTCGCTGTGACCTTCGATTATGTACCTGCAGGATTTGATCCGATCGAGATAGCTTCCAAACAGAGCGGGGCTGAGACACTTGCTTCATTGAACATCGGCAAAAACCTGATAGACAACTCCGATTGTAGGTCTTGCCATCAAGTAGACAAAACCTCTATTGGACCAAGCTATACTGCGGTGGCTAATAAATATCCCAAGACGGAAGAAAACTCAAAGATGCTGATCGGCAAGATTATCAATGGCGGCAGTGGAGTATGGGGAGATCATGCCATGAGCGCCCATCCCCAGCTGAGTGAAGCAGATGCAAGAAGGATGGTGGATTATATCCTTTCCATTAATGAAACAAAAGCTACAGTCGCCTCTCTTCCATTGAAAGGTGTTGTAAAGCCAGAGGTACCAGCAGGTGAAGATGGTCAGGGTGGTTATTTATTGCGTGCACATTATGCAGATAAGGGTGCCGGTAAAGTTGGCTCATTGGCAGGTGTGGACTATTTGGCATTGCGCAACCCATATTTGGATCCCCAATTGTCTGTAGTCAGAAAAGGAGTGAGGTTATTGACTACCCCGAATGTCTCTTTCTTGATGACAGGAGATGGCTCCTATATAGGGTTCAAAAATCTCGACATGACTGCAATTACAGAGCTTGTACTTTATGTACAGGTAAGTGCAAGGGCAGGTGCAATCGGAGCTTCAGTCGAAGCAAGGCTGGATTCACCTACAGGCCCACTCTTGGGGCAATCTGAAAAGGTTGTGGGCAAGAGAGAAGAGGGATTCCAAAGACCTCCTCAAGGTGTCAATATGGTAGAATGGAGAAGGCAAAATGCATTGAAAGCTAATATACCCGTGAATGGGGCATCAGGTTTTCATGATGTTTATTTTATTTTTAAAAATCCCGAAGCCAAAGGAGATGAAGTATTGTTGAGCATTAGCGAGATTCAGTTTAAAAATTAAATAGTGATTTCTGTAAGAGGGGCCAGTCTACAAATGGCCCCTTTTTTCTATTCAAAAATTACAATAAATTATGGAGTTAAAATAGTATTTATTCATTGGGTGTAATAGTTATGGAGTCTGTTTTTAGTGTTGCTTTTTAATCAATTTCTCTTTCGCTATTGATATATTTTTCAACGATACCATATAATAAAAAATTTGAAAAATGATATTTTTTATTTAGGCTAATAAGGTGTTTAGTGTGATGTGGAAAAAAGATCTGCGTGTAGCAAAAAGGTTGTTTTATGTAAAAAAAGAACCTTTTACTACTCGTTTTTAATCGACAAAAACGCATTTTTATGTAAAAATGGCCAACTTTTGGATTTTTCAACAACAGGTTTTTGTCTTTTATCTTTAGTAAAATCCTGCTCATCCCAGTTTTGTAAAAAGAGGTAAATCAACTGATTTATTGAAGAATTTTTGGTGTATGATTTCTTATAACCTTTGTGTGTTAAATGCTATCAATTAGATGGTAGTAGACAGTAAGATTTTATCACCTTAAATCACTCATTTAATCATGGAAAAAGTAAAGAAAATTACTTTTTTATTTTACTTGGCTATATGGCTATCTATCTCAATGGGATATGCACAGACGCCAGGTCTAATTTATAAGCCTTCCTCTACAGCAACGGGTAGGGGGGTAATGGACCCAAACGGAGATGGTTTTACCTCTCCGACTAGCGCAGGTTTTATAGGTACAGATTATGGTGCCGGAAGTGAGCTAAGGATGTTGGCTATACCCCAACTTCTCAGTGAACCTTCAGGTGATCCACAGACAGGTGGGACCGGTGGTCACACGGAAGTAGTCAGCTTTGACGGCGGAAATTCTGTTTTCCTCTTGAAAAGAACTGTTAACAATGTTGAATACCTCATGATCCGGTTTAGAATAGGTCGGGCTTCTACAGCCAGCAAAGGATATTCTTTACTGATTGACACCAACAATAACTTTAATGCTGGTCCTTCTGCCAATGGTGGTTTTGAAAAAGAAGTGATCTTAGAGACCAACAATGCAGTAAAGATTTATACCCATGACGTGTTGACAGGTACTTCAACATTTAAGTCTTATGACTTAGAAGCTTATCACCAGCGATCAATTGCTTTGAGTACGAATAACAATGACCCAGATTATTTTTATGATTTTTTTGTACCCTATGCCGATCTTGAAATTCCCGCAGGTACTTTGGTAAGGTTTGCTGCGGCAACAGTTACGAGCGCGAGAAGTGGAATTTCAGGTACTACATCAGATATTAATGGTGTTGATGATGATGCTTTTGGAGGAAATGCAAACGCCATGTTCTACGCACTTATTAACAGCTTTCCTCCAACTGACATAGATACTCTGGATGAAAATGGAAGTTTCGGACAGATATTGACTATAGCCCCAACGGTAAATTCACCGATTACTGTCAACACTACTTCCATTACGGGAACAAGTGTTGAAGGCAATGGGACGGTCATAGAAGTATTTCGAAATGGCAATCTCTTGAGTACAACGTCAGTTAACAACAATGCCTGGACGCTAAGTGGTATCAGTGGTCTGGTGGCTGGAGATATCATCACTGCAAAAGCCAAGGCTGATGGGAAATCGCTTTCGCCTAATTCAAACGCTGTGGAAGTTCAGGCAGCACAATCGTGCTATGTCGTCCCTCCTATAATAACAGGAGCAACCAATTCCGGAAATAGAACATTGACTGTGACTTGGAACTGGCCGGCAGGAGTGACTCCCACCACATCAGGACCTGATGTAGCTGTGGTTCGTGTTTATGAGCAAACAGGTAGGTTTACTTTTACAGAATTGGGGACTCCTACCAATATGGGTGTCAATGGTTCGGTTGCCTTTTCAATAGGAGGATCAGGTAATGTAAGCGGAACTTATGTGGCCACTGTCACTTTCCGAAACTGTACTTCACAGTACAGCAATACGGTGATTTTCCAGAACTCAAGTATTGTTCAGACAAATAAAACGGCCACTCCCACTATCACTACACCATCTGTGATAGCTTCTACAGGATCAAGGGATATAGTAGTTAGAAATAACCATGCAAGTCCTGCAGATCTATTGATTTACGTAAATGGGTTACAGATTTCTTCCATTGTTAGTGTTGCCTCTGGTGCTTCAGCCACATTTTCACTCGTTGGATTGATCCAAGGTGATGTCATCAATTCGAGGGCCCAAGGATTATTGAATACTGATAGACTCTCTGATATTTCCAATCAGCTGATAGTAACTGCTGAGATTGTGCCTACAACAGCACCTGTAATTTCGGGAAGCTATTTTGCAGGTGTAAATATAAGTGTTTCTGGTACTTCTGCTGAGCTTCCTGGAACAAGCATACAGCTTTTCAAAAATGGATCAACTTTGATTGGTACTACTACTGTGGATGCATTTGGCAATTGGAGTGTGACTGGTTTGACTTTGGTGGGGGGAGATGTGCTTACTGCATTTGCTACTGCCTCTGGAAAAACCATAAGTCCAGTTTCCAATGCAGTAACAGTAGCTGCCTCAAGACCTTCTCCACCAGTTTTGAATGAAGATATTGCCGCTGGGACACTAAGTGTTTCAGGTACATCTGGTAACGGTACAATTACAATATATGTTGATGGCTCACCTATAGGGACCACTTCTGGATCGGTTTGGACATTTTTGCTCTCCAATCCTCTTGATATTTATAAAGGTGCCGAAATTTATGCTACCAATACAGTCAACGGTGTAGAAAGCTTGCCTTCAAATGTTGTGATTGCTACTGGTGTGAGCAGTTTCTTAATTACAAATACCCAAGACGGGCCGCTTACTTCAAAAATTGCAGGTATTCCATTTGAAATAAAGATTACCGCCAAAAATGAGTTGTCTGGTTCAGGAAGTACAGCTAGTGGATTTACTGGAAGTGTGACTATTGCTTCTACATCTTTTATCATAACAGGAGGTGGATTAAGTCCGACATTTACTGCTGGTATCTTGAACAACCATGAACTTTCATTGGCTACAGCTGGGACCAACAGAAAAATAACTGCAATCAATAGCCTTGATCCGACAGCATTTGGTGAGGCTTTCTTAGATGTTGTAGCAAATTCCACCATTGAAATTGATGTAGCTGCTACTTCGCCAATTAATGCGGGTGAGGAAAGCGTGGTGACAATCACGAGGAAAGATGCATATGATAACCTTTCCACTGATGGTGATTTGACGCTTTACTTATCGGCATCAAAAGGCGTTTATAGAGATGCAGAAGGCCCAATTAATCAGCTGGTAATGCCTAATGGTATATCTTCAGTTCAGGTAAAATATACCCATACTGAAGCTGGGACTTATTTGCTCAATGTTTCTGAAACATCACCTGCCAATGGTGCTGATGGGATCAAGGATGGTGAAGCCGAGGTGGAGGTTGTCGGAGATTCAGCTCCGTTATCTTCAGATGCTGATCTTGCTCAACTTTTTGTCAATGAACTATTGGTTGAATTTGATCCCGTACTAGGCAAATACACCTTAATTGTTCCAAATGCAGATGCTTTAGCCACAATCAAAGCTGTTCCTTCCGATGCAGCAGCATCAGTCTTTATCTTGAACACGCTGACGGATGGAAATGACGAGGTCAAAGATTTGGATCTTGTTGTTGGTGATAATGAATTCACCATTACCATAATTGCTGAAGATGGTACGGTAAAAACTTACACTTTACACATTTTCCGCAGAAGATTGATCACACTTGGTGACCCTAGCATCACTAAAACCAAGGTTTATGATTCCACGGATTCTGCAGCTGTCACTCTCGGTGTTGTCTCAGGAATCGAACAAGGCGATGATGTGGAGGTGGAGGCTATTGCGTCCTATTCTGATCCGCTTGTGGGTGATAATAAAACAATCACGGTAACTTATTCAATTAAAGGAGGTGATGTTGATCGTTATGAGACTCCTGAGGATTTTGAAGTCACAGATGGAGAAATATTGCCTATTGAACTGGTAATTTCTGCGGAAGCGAAAAGTAAAGAAATAGGTACAGCTGATCCTGAATTCACGTTTGTCCTCACATCGGGCGCTTTATTAGGTGCTGATGAGTTTTCAGGAAAATTAGAAAGAGAAGCTGGAGAAACAGCCGGAGAATATAATATTCTTCAAGGTACACTTACGGCTGGTAGCAATTACCTAATTGAATTTAATGGAGCGACATTGACCATTTTCTATGGTGATTCAGATAACGACGGCGTGACTGATGACAAAGACCTATGCCCGAATACACCAGCCGGAGTTGAAGTCAATGAGGACGGTTGTGCCCTGAGCCAACTGGATTCAGATAACGACGGCGTAACTGATGACAAAGACC
>DAIPZN010000137.1:0-9602 GCA_036782195.1 Cyclobacteriaceae bacterium
GCTGTACAATACTATAGTAATAGACAATGGTAGGCAGAAGGGCTACAAAAACCATGGCGGTCGCAGCCAGGTATTTGGCAGCGATTATCTTTCCCGTACCCAAAGGTGAAGTCATTAAGATTTCCCATGTCCCAGATTTTCTTTCTTCAGCAATCATTTTCATGGTAATTGCCGGTATCAAAAACACAAAAACATAAGGCGTGTAAACGAATAGCGGTTCAAGATCCGCAAAACCATAGGAAAGAACGGAAGTATCAGGAAAGACCCAGACTATAAGTCCCAGGGAAATCAGGAAAACACTGAAAATCAAATAACCGCTGAGGTTACTGAAAAAGGCATTGATTTCTTTCCAAAATAGTGCGCTCATGGAATCAAGATTGGGTGATCTGATGGAAAATGGATTCCAGGTTGTTTTCTTTTTGCTGTATACTTACCAGATTCAGGCCCTTTGCTTGGATGATCTGAAGAATCTCCCTTCGTGCAATGCCGGCATCATTGATCAAAATGGAAACAGCTTTTTGGGATGAATCCGTGAACTCACAAGGTCCTAACATAGCAAACCACTCTAGGTCGAGCTTTTCTTCTGTCTCAACCAACAGCTTCTCCCTGCCTTGTTGTGCTTTCAGGTTTTTGAGCTGATCGGCAGCTACTATTTTCCCTCTATTGATGATAACGACCTGATCACAGAGGGCTTCTACTTCCTGCATGATATGCGTGCTTAGAATCAAGGTTTTATCAGTACTGATGGTTTTGATAAGTTTTCGAATCTCCACCAACTGATTGGGATCTAGTCCAGTAGTAGGCTCATCTAGGATAATAACTTCCGGATCATGGATCAGCGCTTTGGCAAGTCCGACTCGCTGACGGTATCCTTTTGAAAGTTGCTGGATTTTTTTGTGTGCTTCCAGTTGCAGTCCGCATAGCTGCACCAGTTCCTCGATTCTTTGCTGAAGGGGCTTTCCTTTCATGCCATAGATTCCGCCAACAAATGCTAAAAATTCCCTGATGTACATTTCGGGATAAAGTGGATTGTGCTCAGGAAGGTAGCCAATCAGTTTGCTGATCTTTTGTGAATGCGTAGTGACAGGGAGTCCATGGACAAGCACCTCGCCGCCATCCTGAACAAGAAATCCAGTGGCAATTTTCATTGTAGTAGATTTGCCTGCACCATTTGGTCCAAGAAATCCCAGCACTTGACCTTTGGTAGCACTGAAAGTGACTTCATCCAAGGCTTTTTGCTTTCCGAAATATTTGGTAAGCTGATTTACTTCAAGCGACATGCGTGATCCGAGGTTACGGGGGGCTAAATTACGGAGTTGAAGTGGGTAATTAAAGTTAATAAAACAAAAAAGGCTTCAATGAAGCCCCAGTGAAAGATGAAACAGCCATGAGCTGTCAAATCTCTTATATATTAAACCTTACAGGGGCTAATATAGAAGGGTTTGTTGTATTTTCAAAGTTTTTGTATTTGGAAGTAGGAAGTAGGAAATGAAAATGTTCGGCGGCAAGGCTCTTTATATCATAACCACACAGTGGTTAAACCATGAATAGCCTCGTATGAAATGAGGGATTGGGGGATAAAAAAACTTAGGGTCTAATAACCCTGAAGATGTTGAACTTAATGGTCCCAATTTCAACAAAGTGTCAAGAAAATTCAGGAGGTAACATTCATTTATCGTACAGATCCATCTATTAGTGCAGTGGTTAGGTGTGAAGAAAATCCAAAGGCTATAGTTCCGAAAATGGTTTATTCTTGTGAGATAAGAGCATTTGAGACTTTCAAAAGAATCAGTACTGTTTTTTCTGTAGCAAGTTTATCCTTATTTGTTTCGATAAATTCAATGATAGAAGAATTGGGATATTTTTCCCTTATTTCTGCCTCTCTCTCCATGAAGTCATTCAAAATATCAATTGACCTGGACGTGAAAACAACATGTTCATCTGCAAAAGTCCAGGGTACAGTGCGGATTTTCATTCCGTCCAAGTCATTTTTGAATAACTTGGCCTGTTTCCTAACGCTCATATTTTCATCTACGAATATGAAATGCATATTTCCTTTTCCTTGAACCAAAAAAATAAAATAGCCATTTTCAAAAGGAAAAAAACATGTGACCATTTCAGAAAGGTTATTTTCCTCAACAAATGTCCTTCGCTCATAACCGTTTTGATATCTACCAAGCGTCTCTTGATCCATTGAAGCACTGCCCAAGTCAACCTCTATTATACCTTCAAAATTTCCCATAGGGTCAAATACAGCTATGTGATAGGTAAATGGGATATTGAAGAGCATTTTATTTCTGAATTTGTCCATATAAAATCCAAGATTGGATCGGAAATAAAATCCGTTTAAATGACTGGAAACCTGATAGTATTTGTCGATTATATTGTCATTTTGATCAATTTTTAAAAAATTGAATTCTTCTCCATTATCCATAAAGTGAAGTTGGGTCCTAGGATTATAAAAAAATTCCGATGAGTTGATCTGAATTTTACTTTCTCCTAAAATCCCCCCCTGTAAATCAAAATAAAGAAGTTTTTTAAGAACATTGTCCTTGACAATTAGGCTATCATTATATATCACAAAATCACCGATGTGTGAAAACTCAAACGGCCCATGGCCAGAAGATTTTAATATCGTCCTTAATTTGCCACTAGAGTCAAAAACATGAAGATTATCCAATACGTTGTCATGTACAAGGATTAATCCATTGTGCATGACAACCTTATAAGGCTTAGCTAAAGGGATTTCATCTGATTCATCCAATAATATATAGTTTATATCATCAAAAAAATCTGAAAGCAATGATGATCCGGATTTATCAAGGTCTAATTTGATGGTTGTTTTCGAATTGAAGTCTTTTTCACTTTTACTACAGGATTGTAGAAATGCTGAAATCATCAACAGAACCGATATTATTCTTAGCATTAAAAATTCTGAATTAAGGTTTTGTGTTATTTATATTGATAAAAGCTGTCCCAAAGATTTGGAACAGCTTTTAAATTAAATTTGTTTTACTGAATTGGCCCACCTCCGCCGCCGCAATCAGTTTGGCCACTTACACTACAGGTTTTATTATCCTTAGGCCTGCATCTTAGTTGCGTACTTCCGTCCGAGCACCTTTCAGTTTGCATCTCATAACCATTTGCGGCTATAGTATTTTGCTGTTCACTAAATGGAAAATAAAACAGCGCGGATAAAAGTAATCCAAAAGAATTTTTTGATCGATTTTCATTTGATTAATTTAAACTGACTTTGATCAAAATCCGCTTCCACTTGGAAGTTAGTTCAATCTTAATATTATTATTATCCAAGCATTTTTAGTTATTTATTTGCAAGCCATACAACTTGATACCCAAGCAGCCCGCATACAATCAATATTGGGTGAAATTTAGCGTAAGCACTAGGCGTAGATTGCATCTACGCCCAGTTAATTTAGGAACCCAACAAAATGTCTGGATCCATTACAGTTCAAAATACAACAACCCCTACCCCCCTCAATCAAAATTAATATTGATAAAACTTGCTATCCCAAGTCTGATCCCGCTCCTCTGGAAATTGGTATTCTCAAAGCCTGCTCCCATTTCCACACGGAAGATCCTAAAGAGATTGTCCAAAGAATAACCCACTTCCCAATAATGTGGGGAATTTTCAGTTTTTAGATAGTTAAAAAACAGGTTTTCCCTTACTCCAGAGAACCGCAGCATGGGCAGTTGGGTCAGGAGAAATTTCCGGAACTGGTAATGCACAATACCACTGACATAATTGGACTGGGAACTGTATCTGTAATAATCCAAAAACCTGTAATTGGAAGCCACACCCATATTGGCAAAGATAGTCCTATTGCCACCGAAGTGCTTGAAGTCTTGAAAATACACCCTGTTGTTGTTCAGAAATGCACCACCAGTGATATTAAAATCCAGTTTACCACTTACTCCAAAATTGAAGAAGTGTTGGATATTGGCCTCTAATAGGTCAAAATCAGCTGCGGTAAGGTCGTTGATTCCTCCAAAGGCCTTCCTGTAGCTGAAGTTCAGAAGCGGCGCAGAACTGTAAATTGGGTTTTTCCGGCCGTTCCTGATACTGTATTTCAGTCCAGGCCTCCACTCTACCGCGGTATTCCAGATCAATGCCTGATGATCGGCAAATGCTTCATCCCCTGCCTCGATGTTGTCAGGCCGATTGGATGTAAAGGTCCTTTCTGGTTTACGGTAAAAACTGAAATCGGTATTGTTCTGCAGTTCGGTACGGTTAGCATAAAGCAGGCTGGTTCTATAAGTAAAAGCATCATTGATTCTATGATTGAAATAGCCTCTGATAAAATCCTGCTCATAAAGCTTCATGTAGTTTTGCCTTAGCATCAGGGAGTAAAACATATTGACCTGCTCACTGATAGGGTTGTCGGCGTTGAACTGATAGATATATTTTCCTCCGGCGAGACCTAGGGAATAGCCTGGTCTTCCCTTGTTGACTGCACGCCGGATCTCTAGGGTACTGTATGGCTGCTTACTCGCAAAACCATATCTAAATTCAGGACGGAAGGTCCAGGAATGGGTGCGGGTAGTAACAGAGTCTGCCATCTTATTTGACCCACTTATCCTATAGCTGCCCGACAAGCCTATCTTATAACCCTCTACAGTGTTGTAAGACATTTTGTTAAGGTTGGAATTGAAAGTCCAAGATCTTCCTTTGCCAAAGCTATAGCTGCCTCCGGTAAGGACCTCCATTGGCTGAAATTTTCTTTTTGCTTTTTGGGCTACAGAATCTACTTTGCTTTCTTTGGCTGCCTCCACTACGGCAATGCTGTCATCACGTCTATATCCACGAAGTTCGGCGTCTGTCAACTTGATCGGCCTGATGCTATCCCAATAGGATAAGTCCCTTTTTTTCGCCATAGAATCAATGGAATAATATCTTTCCGAAATAACTTCAGCTTGGGGATTTTCTTTGGCTGCTTCTTTTTCGTATTCATTGATCATTTTCCTAAAATCCTTCCGGGTCATTTTGTCTGCTTGGGAAAGTTGCTCCAGACTAGATATACTTTTATTGAATGTATTGATATCCTTTGGAACTTCATCTACTTTCTCATCAATGATCTTGGTCTCTACAATCAATTCGGGATTGAGCTTGATTTGGTAGTCTTTTGTAGAGGCCAGGTATTTGTATTCTCCCGCAAATCCAAAAAATTTTCCTCCAAAAGTGTAGGTATGGGTATAAGGCATCCACACATTTTCTGCCACTGGTTGATAGATTTGTTTTACCCCTATCTGAAATCCCAGAAGTGATGTCGTAAGGTCTAAGCTATGGATTGCCCATAAGTCTTCAATGATATAAATATAGCCTTCAAATACTCTTTCCCCTCTTGATCTGGGGGTCACCTTCACCCTGTTTACCATGACACCATTGTCCATGAAAAACCCTTCGTATGTAAACTTATAATAAGCAAATGCAGCCGGTGAGAGTGGAGTGATGGCTTCGTTGATTTTTTCATTGTAAAAGCTTGTGGCAATGTAGGGAGCAGGAGAAGTCTGGTTGTTATCTCCATTAGTCCTGATGCTAATGACTTTTTCTTCTACATGATTGGGTTGTTTGAAAGTGATGCGGGAAACAGATTCAGTAGTATAGGCTTCGTTGAGCTTCACACCATCTTTTTCCAGCTCTTTCTTCATAAAAAACGGTGCGTTGGTAAGCTGTCCTGTCCCTTTCAGGTACACTGTCATAGAATATTCCTGCACTTGAAGCCTGTGATACTTGGCTTTGGAAATAGCTTTGCGCATGACTGTCAAGGCAGGATCTTCTTGCTTTGTTTTGACAGTGACCTCTTGAAGGGCATATACCTGCTCTTCCATAGTAAAGTCAAGCGTAACCCAACCCTCTCTCACCTCTACTGTTTTGACAATGGATGCATAACCTAAATACTGGGCGACTACATCATAATAACCTGATTTCAGCCGGAATTCATACTCTCCATTTTGGTTGGCCGGAACGCCGTCACCAATATTCCGGATAAAAATAGAAGCAAATGGCAGCGGTTCACCTCCAGAGGTAGTCACCTTACCACGAATGCCTTGGGCAATAGTGTCATAGCCGATGAAAAAAAGAAAAACAAATAAGGCTGCTCTAAAATATAATTGTGGCATAGGGTAGTCTGTAATAGATGGAAAAATAAAACATTGTCTCCAATGAATGGAAGCGAAAATTTAGAATTGACAAAATTTAACGGTATATGCAGAAGTAGAAGGATAAAAGAGGTTGCTAAAATACTGGTAAAGAATAAAAAAACTCCCGACACACTAAAGTATCGGGAGTTTATAACGCAACATGGTGCAAGTTATACCTCAGCTACTTCGACATTCTTGAAGTACACTTGATTGTCTGCGTCAAGGTCTACAAGTACTGCGGAATCATTTTTGATATAACCTGAAAGAATCTGTTTGGAAAGCTCATTCAGGATCAAACGCTGCATGGTTCTTTTCAAAGGCCTGGCTCCAAATTGAGGATCAAAACCTACTTTACCAAGGTAGTCCAGAACATCTGTGGTTGCTTCGATTTCAATATTTGAATCAGCGAGCCTTTTCTGGATTTCCCTCCATTGAATGTCCACAATTTTTCTGATGACCTTCTGATTGAGTGGTTCAAACATGATGGTTTCATCTATCCTATTGAGAAACTCCGGCCTTACTGACTTTTTGAGAAGTTCAAATACCTCTTGTTTGGTCCTTTCCAGCACTTCATCTTTATTCCATTCCTCAATCTCGGCAAACCTTTCTTGAATCAGATGGCTTCCGATATTGGTAGTCAGAATGATAATGGTGTTTTTAAAGTTTGCCACCCTTCCTTTGTTGTCAGTCAACCTTCCATCATCCAACACCTGCAATAGAATGTTGAATACATCTGGGTGAGCTTTTTCAATTTCATCCAGTAGTATAACAGCGTAAGGCTTCCTTCTCACTGCTTCAGTCAGCTGACCACCTTCATCATATCCCACATATCCTGGAGGTGCTCCTACCAATCGGCTGACTGCATGTCTCTCTTGGTATTCAGACATGTCTATTCTGACCATGGCATTTTCATCATTGAAGAGATAATCTGCCAATGCCTTGGCCAATTCAGTCTTTCCGACACCGGTTGTACCCATAAAGATAAATGAACCAATAGGTCTCTTTGGATCTTGGAGCCCTGCCCTACTTCTGCGTACAGCATCTGAAAGTGCGGCAATGGCCTCTTGCTGTCCGGCTACTCTCCTACCTAGCTCGTCTTCTAAATGGAGCAGCTTTTCTCTTTCACTTTGGATCATTCTAGACAAAGGTATACCGGTCCATTTAGACACTACAGAAGCGATATCTTCATTGTCAACTTCTTCCTTAAGCAAGGGAGATCCTTGTTGCATTTCTGCCAGTTGGGCTTTGTAATGCTCAAGGTTTTTCTCTGCTTCTCCGATTTTACCATATCTGATTTCAGCTACTTTACCAAAATCACCTGCTCGTTCGGCTTGTTCCGCTTCAACTTTCAGCTTATCAATATTTTCCTTTTCAGTACGAATACCTGTAATTACGGCCTTTTCGTTTTCCCACTTGGCTTTGACCGATTGCCTTTTTTCAGAAAGCTCAGCAATTTCCTTACTCAAGACAGCCTCTTTGTCCTTGTTGTTTTCCCTTCGAATGGCCTCTCTTTCAATCTCCAATTGCATGATACGTCTATTGAGCTCATCCAATTCCTGTGGCAAAGAATCGATCTCCATTCTCAGTTTGGCAGCTGCCTCGTCCATTAAGTCAATGGCCTTGTCAGGCAGAAACCTGTCAGAAATGTATCGTTGAGACAATTCTACAGCTGCAATCACCGCATCATCTTTAATTCTGACTCCATGGTGCAGTTCGTATTTGTCTTTAATTCCTCTGAGAATAGAAATTGCATCTGCTGTATCTGGTTCATCTACTATTACTGCCTGGAATCTCCTTTCAAGCGCCTTGTCTTTCTCAATATACTTTTGATATTCTTTGAGTGTGGTAGCACCTATAGCATGCAATTCACCTCTTGCTAAAGCAGGTTTAAGAAGATTTGCAGCATCCATCGCGCCTTCTCCTCCTCCTCCAGCTCCAATTAAGGTGTGGATTTCGTCTATGAATAAGATAATCTCACCTTCGGAATCTGTAACTTCTTTGATTACTGCCTTAAGCCTTTCTTCAAATTCCCCTTTATATTTCGCACCTGCTACCAATAGCCCCATATCCAGAGAAATGATGGTCTTGGATTTAAGGTTTTCGGGCACATCTCCGCTAATGATACGCTGAGCCAGTCCTTCAACGATTGCAGTTTTTCCGACTCCAGGCTCACCGAGAAGTATCGGGTTGTTTTTGGTCCTTCTTGCCAGGATTTGTAACACCCTCCTGATTTCTTCATCCCTGCCGATAACAGGGTCAATCTTGCCTTTTTTGGCAAGTTCATTTAAGTTTTTAGAATACTTTTCCAGTGCCCTGTACTTAGATTCTGCGTTTGGATCTGTCACTTTATTACCTTTTCTTAATTCTTTAATTGCATCGATTAACGTTTTTTCAGTCATGCCTTGATCTTTCAAAAGCTGGCTTACCTTATCCTGAATGGCCAATAAACCCAATACCAAATGTTCAATGGCTACAAATTCGTCCCCAAAGGTGGGTAAGTAATCTTTGGCTTTATTCAATACCTGATTTGAAGCATTAGACAGATATGGCTGCTGCCCACTGACTTTTGGGAATGACCTCAGTAAATCTTCCAGTTTGTCTGAAATCATCTTCTTATTCACCCCTAGCTTTTGGAACAGAAAATCCGTGACATTTTCGTCTTCAGCAAATATTCCCTTTAGAAGGTGTGCCGGTTCAATCACCTGTTGTTGTCCAGAAATGGCCAAATCCACGGCCTTTTGAATGGCATCTTGGGATTTGATTGTAAACTTTTTGAAGTCCATGGTTTAAGTTGGTTAAGTTCCTATCAAGGTGTGCTTCCAACTTCTACACAAATGTCTATCCAATTCAAAAAATCAAAAAAAAGCTGAAAAAATGTCTTGAAAATGATTCAAATATAGCCAAAAACAGCCATTTTGTCATTTATTTAAGGTTTAAATTGAAAATACCGCACCATCATCTAGTTTCAGGTTTGGCAGAATATCTGTTGATATCCCTTTGGAATTTAGCGACTTCCCCGTCAAGTTGCTGGACTTTAATTTCCATTTGTTTGATTTTCATATCTCTCTTGGAAAAGTCAACAACAGTACCTCTTCCTTTTTGCCTTGCTTTTTCGTAGGCAAGTTTTTCTTTTGCGAGACTGATTTCGGCTTGGTGTTTTTTGGATAAAGCTTTATCATAATTTTTCTGCGCGGTGTTAAGATTTTTTAAGCGCTTCTCTTCAGCTTTCTGGTTAGCTATCTGCCTTTTTTCTTCCAAAACTTTAGCTTTCTCCATGGACTTTTGTTGGTTTGCGTAGCTCTTTTCTTCTTTTGCACTTCTTGCTACATCTGTCTGCGCACGCAGTATTGTTGGTGCTGAAAACATCAAAAATATACCTGCCGCTACAATTAAATTCTTCATATTCAATTAGGATAAGTTTTTATTTGAATTAAACAATAAAC
>DAIPZN010000138.1:0-9487 GCA_036782195.1 Cyclobacteriaceae bacterium
CTATTTATTATTTTTTGATGAAGTCTTTCATTGGCAAAAATGAGTAAATGCCCAATTGTCCATAAAATTAAAAAAATAAATGCATAAAAATTGTCTTTAAATTCTATATTGACTCCACAAAACTTCAAGATGACATATAGGTTCATGGCTGAGAATAACGAAATTGTAAATGCCGCCCTATACTTCATTTGGGTTAAACCAAAAGAGATCAAATTACAAGCTTTATAAATAATGTAATATATAAACATTTAGTTTTTATTTGTTCCTTGCTCTTCCTTTTTAGGTTGATTTATCTCTAGTATTCTTTGGTACAACTTTTTATTTTGATTGTGGCTTTGCTCAAAGGATTTTGTTAGATTCTGTGTATTCATTACCCCATCTTCTTTTTTCGCATTATCCATAATTATTCCCAAACCGGTACCTACCACAGGAGTGCTTTCAACCAAATCCTGTACGGCACCTTCAACAAAATTTGAAACATCTTCTTGATTTGAAAAATCTGTATTTAACATTTCATTTGCTATTGATGCTGTGGTAATTACAGGGCCTAAAACTTTTGCTGCTTTAGAATCAGTAGCAGTTTCAACAACAGAATTTAATCTTCCTGCCCACTTTAATATTGAACCTTTGTTCGTGTTTTGCTCCCTTCCTTGAGAAACCTTATTATTAAGAGTTACTGTTGAGTTTTTTATCAAATCAACATATGTGACAGTATTATCATTGTTTATAAAAGTGTGAAAATTACGCCCACCATCAGTATTCACTCTATTATAACTTCCGTCTTTTCCCTGTTTAAATGTATCTAATGGTTTCATCCCATCCGGATCAATAAACCTAATTGGATTGTTAAAAGCATAATTATAAGGAGAGTGCCTTCGCATCTTCTCCGCCAGCGGATCCACAACAAACCACCTCCCAATCGTCGCATCATACATCCTCGCACCATAGTCAGAAAGGTTGATCCCCAAGTGGTCATTGAATTCCTTTCCGTTGTAGAGGTACTTATTCGCCTTAATCCCTGCCTGCTGATATCCCAATCCCTGCAGCTCTACGCCCCAAGGGTCATAATGTGTTTTCTGGGCTATGGGTGATGACATGCTCATCACCATCATATTGTCAAACCTGCCTGCCGGCAGGCAGGCCAAACGTCTTCGGAAGTCTCATTGATAACAAAGGTCTCCATAAAACCGTCCTTCGAATCCCGCCCCGGCGGACAAGTATACATATTCTCCTCCAAGACTTCATGATTGTTAGCGGCATTTTTGCTAAGTGACCAGCCCGCAGCCTGGCCTCTCGCTAAAACAGTCCACTGGACAGATTCTTAACGTTCGATCCTCAACCTCATAGCGGTTGCTGTCCTTATCATAAAGTGCATACATGAGGTAGGCCTCTGGGGCTTCTTTGTTCTGAAGGTCTTTGGCTACAATATCTACCAGATTCAAGATTGAAATTGGATTGGCCCCTCCCGCACTCATGTTGCTAATTCCAAGGTCATTCATGTCTCTTACAAGTTTATCAATATTCTCACATGGAAAACTTCATCTCAACATTTGATTAGATGATTTTCCGACTGGAATTGCAAATTCCAAAGATATGTAAGCGTTGTTGCAAACTACGCTTAGCGGGTCAGGAAAAATTTCTTTGCAAGAAAACTCTTCCTGCTCTAAGGAATATTCATTTAGAAGCGGTAGGGTAGTCCTGCGGTCAAATCGGCCAGGTCTGGGACCTACTGTTCTTTAGGCTGTAATTTATCCTGCCTTTTGTCCGTGTTGTGATGAAAAATTTTTTGGATTTTTTGAAAAGGGACGGATAATTTTCTGCTACCACCAAGAGATTGATCAACAGAAAAAGGAAATTATTGCTTTGACGCATTTGGCCTATAGCTGGACTATCTTTTCGGCGATGTGGGGCAACAGCTTCTTAGACAAAAAATCTTTCAAACGCCTGCAGGACATCGAAAAACTGCTGCCCGAGGATAGGGAACACATCTTCGCACTCATGGACGCATTCCTGTCAAGTGCCAAGTACAGAACTCACTCAGTGTTTAAAACACTAAAGCCCGGCATTGCCGGGCTTCTTATCTCAATATAGTATCATCAGGTCAACTTTAAAACCAGAACAAAAAGCCCGACAACCACTATAAGGCCAAGTATGATATTCGAAAAACCATGCATGATGATTTCCGAATTCTGGCTTCCTTTTCTACCGTCCCACATTTCTTTAAAACTTATAATCTCTCTCCCCCTTACTTTGTGGAGCACCGCATATACGACCCATTTTGTCAAGGCTCCAACAAACTCGAAGAAAACCGAACCTATTATACTATCAATCATTTTTTCTTATCCCCGTTCCTTTTCTTTTTGAAAAAATTGAAGTCAATGTTCCTTATCTTACTGAAAGGGGATAAACTATAGTAGGTGACAATCAAGGATATAATTCCAATCAGTATTATTAGGTGCCCGCCATATCCCGACACCATTAACGTTCTACGGTTTATTCCATATACTGACAAGTTGTTAACCAACATTATTCCCCCAGTTAACAACAATAAAATTGAAACTGTAAATAGAGTTAAAAATAAATTGTTGAAACCCTTTTTTGACATGCTTATTATTTTCTTTCGGAATTGGATTCTAAATATTTCAATCCAAAATTAAAGGTTTTCGTAACTTCATGTACCAAAGAATCTGTCTTTCATTGGTTCTAAGTTAAGGGGCTTAACTTACTGTCCAAATAAATGTAGCAGGTTCAAATACCAAAACATCGACAACAATGCACTCAATAGGCTTCAACAGTTTGAAAAACTTGACCCTAGGGAAAATGGCCACCTCTATGCCCTTATGGACGCCTTCTTCGCAAAACACAACATGGATAGCCTGCTGCTGTAAATGAAAAGCCACCGCTTCGGGTGGCTTCTTGTTTTTATTCCACAGCTGTGTCATCTTGATTCCTAAACTCAATTAAAAATTTTTTGGATTTCCTGATAGTCTGAGAACTTAATATCTTCTTATTTTCTTCAGGATAAGGGTTGGAATAGTATACAACACCATGATTCGCCACATATTTCATAAAGGATAGCTCTGATTCATATTTATATAAATCATTTTCCAAAAATTCAGATATTGGAATACCTACTATAAACCGATCTACGGAATTAGGCGTAAATATTAAAGGGTTAACACTCTCATATTCGGTTAACAGAAGAGTGTCTTTGACTCCAGAGTATTCGAAGCATATATATAAATAAGGCGGTTCATCTGCGTCTCGATTGAAGTGGGTATTAAGTAGGACAGTTACTGAATCTGATGATGAATTAAAAACATTAAAATCATAATAGATTCTCGGAATCACATATAATCTAGCCTTATTCAGTGAATCATCTTCATAATAATTTATGAAAACTCTATCTATTTCAACCTGGAAATCAAGGCTGTTGTTGTTTTTTGGATTCCGGCATCCACCCAGAAGGATAAGTGAAATAATTGCAATTCTAAATTTCATCTTTCGCTTTTCTTTGCAGTATTATAATTACTCCTTATATAGTTTTTGTAATACTCTGTAGAAGTTCTCCATCCAGGAGCATTTTCCCTCATTTGAAGTTCATAGGCTTTATAATTCGGCCCGCCCCCGATAGCAAATCTGTGTATCCCATGACCTTGATACTTATGAACTCCCAACATATTTTGCACATTTGAAACAGTGGTAGCCAAACTATTTCTTTTATACGCAAAATTAACGGTTACCTTTATTGTACCAAAAGATGCATCTCCCATGAATCTTATGGTTACGCCTTTAACAACGGTATTAGCTGGCCCCCCATTTCCCCTCTCGGGATGGTTCACTCCTTGGGCTATACCAAATTTTGTAGTTCTATTATCTATAGAAACCTTACCGTTAAATAGTTTGTCCATATCGATGCCTTCCATTTTGCTAAGTATATCGGTAAAGACATTTGACGCAGCCCCATCGGAAAGTTCCGCTTGGTTAATCCCTACACTCTTACTCTCCAGATCACCCAACAGCCCAAGGTTTGACGATGATCGGTCATTCATGACATCGCTTCCATACTTGGATGCTATCGCATCAAAATCCCCTTGATCAATAATCTTAATTTCATCAGTTTCTTTAGTATCCCTATATAAAAAAGCACCACTTTTATTATAATAATCATCTAGCATTCCGTCAGGATCGACCCTTATCAATGGTTTGTTCTGTACAAAATTGTAGGGTGATATCCATGTTCGTTGATCAGCCAGAGGATCCACAACCCCCCATCTTCCTATCGCTGCATCATACATCCTAGCCCCGTAGTCATAGAAATTAAGATTCAGGTCCTCAACATACTCTTTACCCTGATAGAGGTAACGCTATACTCAAAACCTAGAAATCCCTATGAGCTTCACAACATCCAAAGAACTCATCACCAATTATAACATTTTGAAGTTGATCGTTTTGGTACAACTCTTCTTTCTCATCCTGCGAATATTTTGAAACTGAAAGAAGTATTCCGTCATAGAAATCTACCCACATACCATCTAATTTCCCACTCTTAAAGTATCCTTTGCTTGAAATATATCCTTTACTTGAATAATAAGTTATCTCACCTTCAAGAACTCCATTCTCATAAGTATAGGTACTAAATTTTTGACAGCAAAGAAATTCAGTGACAGGACCATCTAAAATACCATTATTAAAAGTTTGAATTTTTTCAATCTTTTCAGAATCATCTAAGAAAAACCACTCTCCATTTTGACCTTTTTCATTGACAAATCCAAAAGAAATAACTTTTGTTGAATCTCCATTGTAATGTATCACTAAATCACCCACATTACTTTCATACTGACTTACTTCTTCATTTCCTGAACAACTATTAAGAAATATAAAAAGCATGCCTATAAGAATCCCTTTTATGTAATCAACTATCTTGACCTTTCTTTTTCTGCTTCTTTCCATCTTTCAAAGATTTTTCTTAAATTATTGTTACCTGTCATATTCAAAACTTCATATAAAAAAGTTTCCATCGAAACAGCTTTACCGTTTACAGCAACTTTATGCTCTCCTGCTAAATCACCAATTTTATTGAGAGTATTAGTTAAGCTCATCATCCCATTTTCACCATCAAAACCACCAGTAAATAAAGATTCTATCGCATCTCCAAATTGTTTTACTTTTGGCTCGACATGCAAAAATGTTTCGTGAGCAATAGTGACTAATGATCTATCTTCATCAAAAAACTCAGAAATAGATATATTAAAGTCCATCTTAAATCCCTCATTATAGCCATAGACAATACTCCATCACGAGTTAGGTTTTTCAACTTTACTTTTCTTCCACTCTTCAATTTCCAATGTGTGTTGGTTGCTCCCTCATAGCTACCTAAATTCGCAAATGAATTATAAGTAATATCGACATGATTAGCCCATGTTCCTGTATTCTCAAATTTGTGACCTCCAACTACATCGCCAGCACGTGCAAACTGACTTAAAAAATTTCTTCCTGCTTCAGTCTGAACAAATCTCGCAAGAGCCGCTTCTTGTGGGGTATTCTTTCCTGTAATCAAATCCTTAACATCACGTCCATCAGGATCAACAAATCATATGGGATTATATAAAGTAAATTGGAATGGAGTCACGTCCCAATACTTGTCTGCTAACGGATCTATTACGCTCCACCTCCCAATCGCAGGATCATACATTTTTGCCCCGTAATCATAATACTGAAGACCGTTGTCCTCGATCAGTTCCTTGCCATTGTAAAGGTAACGCTATGCTTAATAAAATACATGTATATACACTCCCGTATTATCATTTATCATTTCCTTCCATCTTTCAGAATTTGCTTTATCCGACTTTAGTTTATCGAAAACAAAATTCTCACTAAGATTTTTTGTTTCAAAATATCCATTATAACCATAAATATATAATTTGCCTTCGACAGCATGAAGCACAACATCATATCCCCCATCTATTCCAGAGTATATAGGTTTCACAAAACTATTGGGCACAGACCGCTTATTATATTTCCCATCTGTAAAGTATGTACTATTTCCAAAAATCACACTTTTGTATTCAATTTTTGTGATGTATTTATCCTGATTAGAAAAATGATAATGTGAAAATTCATAATCAGGAAGGAGTATATAAAATAGAATTATAGAAATTATACAGACAATTATTATTTTTTTCATTTTTTCCCACCATTAAAATATCCATGAAATTGCATAACGCCAGAAGCTAAATTTTCCCCAAAAAATGGTTTATTCCATAAATACCCAGGGTTTATACCATTCTTGGTTGAATAATGAAAACCTAGAATTGCTGCGCCTTTCATTCTATTATTTCCAGCAAGATTTAAAGCACCAAATCCTGACATCGCTACTTCAAAAGGAACATTAAATTTTCTTGCTGTGGCTCCTGCCAATATGTTACCAGCATCTCTTGCGGATGCATAGACACCTTCTTCTACTTGTGATCCATAATATACATTACTATTAGGAGACTACTTTTTAATATCATATTTCTCACCCCCATTTGCTTTCCATATATAATCAGTGAAGAACCCAGTTATCTCATCCAAGGAAGACTGGATCTTATCCTTTGCCCAGGTACTTCCATAATCAATTCTACCTTCTTCAACTATCTCGCCTCTTTCTAACGCTTCAAAGTTTGCAAACGAAAAAGTGTGTATAGTCCTTCCCATCTTTTCTCCTCCAGCAGTAGTGTTATCTTTACTATGCCTAGAATCGATATCTTTTTTGGTTATTGATCCCTCATGTCGATACACCCCCAAATCCCCATCGTCATAGACAGCCACCACATTCCCATCTTCGTCCGTATGCGTACTGAACATACCTGTCGGATCCATATACTTAAGTGGGTTATTCATCACCCATGCATATGGCGATCATGGATAATAGCTATCTGCCATCGGATCCAGCTGCCAAGTTCTACCTATGACGGGGTCATACCCACGGGTATGAAAGTCATAGATATTAAGATTATGGCCGTCTATTAACTCTTTGCCCTGATAGAGGTATTTATTCACTTTAATCTGCCCATACTGATACCCGATCCCTGTCAGTTCCAAACCCCATGGGTCATAATGTGTCTCCTGGGCTATGGGTGATGACATGCTCATCACCATCATATTGTCAAACCTGCCTGCCGGCAGGCCAGACATCTTCAGATGTCTCATTGACGACAAAGGTTTCCATACCAGGCGTAAAGCCGTCCTTCGAATCCCGGCGGACAAGTATACATGTTCTCTTCCAAGACTTCATGTTTGTTAGCGGCATTTTTGCTAAGGACTCAGCCCGCAGCCTGGCCTCTCGCTAAAACAGTCCACTGGACTGTTTTATACGCTCGATCCTCAACTTCATAGCGGTTGCTGTCCCTACATCAACCGTAGAAGCTTCCTTGCTGTTTGATTTCTATTTTTTAAACGCTAGTCTTGAGGGTTCTTTTTCAATAACGCCACAACCAGAAGTATCATGCCCACTGAAAGCCCAGCAAACAAGTTTTGTGCAAAGTACATATCTGTCTCAATATAGGCAAAAATGTAGCTTATCAACGGGAATAAAAACAAAACAGTAAATATTGCTGAGAGTATTCTCCGTGTGATTTTAATAGCTTTATAAAAAAGAATCAATCCAATCAATGACATCAAAAAATCAAAGATATAAATGTATTGAACCACAGTTTTATCATTATTTGTAATAGCATATAAAGGAGATACGATAGCTCCATTAAATATCATTATCAATATTTGAATGATTGGTATAAAAGAAGTCAAAACCAGAATCCCCATTATGATCAAGGGTATCTCCAAACGCTTTCTATGAAGGATATTTACCATCTTAAATAATTTTATTCCTAGTTACCAAATAAGGTATTGTACAAATCTTTATATTGTTTTTTAAACTCGTCTACTGACATTGGACCTGAATTATTTTCATTCCATTGCTCAATCGAGATTGTCTGATCACCTACTTTCACACCTGTAAAAGTGCCGTTTTTATCTGTCACAATACTAGCGGTAATGTTCATCATTGGCCTTTTAATTTCAGAATAAGGTGCCAAATGGACCAACACCAGGACCAACCTGATTCGCAAAACCTCCAAGCCAAACATGATTACCATCTGCGACAGTTTAATATGCTTCGACATTAGGAAATTTATCTCCAGAAATTTGACCTGAAATAGATAGAAGTTGATTACCGTTTTCTTAATCAGATTTAGCAATTATCAAACATATATGTATATCAATATCCCATGATGGCCACTCATCAATCGGAAACGTACTTCCTCCAAATCCCAATAGGAAATCCGCATCATTGTTATCATATAAATGGCTTCTAATTTTACCATTTATGGACCCCTTATCTAATAAATATACTATAGGATAAGCCATTGCTCCATAGTTGGCGTAAGTCATGATACTATCCGGGTAAACAAATAGAACCGGATTGTTAAAAACATAATTATAAGGTGAATTGCTTTTCATCTTATCTGCCATTGGATCAATGTGATTCCATCTATCAATATCAGGAGCCTACATTATAGCTCCGTAGTCATATCATTCGGTTTGTTGTTGGATTTTCTTCCCATTATACAGGAACTTATTCACTTTGATCTGCCCATACTGATACCCGATCCCAGTCAGTTCTAAACCCCATGGGTCATAATGTGTCTCCTGGGCTATGGGTGATGACATGCTCATCACCATCATGTTGTCAAACCTGCCTGCCGGCAGGCCAGACATCTTCGGATGTTTCATTAACGACAAAGGTTTCCATACCAGGCGTAAAGCCGTCCTTCGAATCCCGCCCAGGCGGACAAGTATACATGTTCTCTTCCAAGACTTCATGCTTGTTTGCGGCATTTTTGCTAAGGACTCAGCCCGCAGCCTGGCCTCTCGCTAAAACAGTCCACTGGACAGATTCTTGACGTTCGGTCTTTGTCCTCAGTGACGTTATGTTCGGCCCCGGTCTGCCGGGTTGCAGCTACCATTGAGAAGTCCGTTTCTTCGGTCTCTGCATACTGGGTTTCCATGAATGGCATACATAATTGTGCATCAGCCATTCATTAGTGATCGCTAGAAAGTTATTACTGTTTAGGTCCACCAAGTTATCAAGTTCTCCAATATTCTCGGTGCTTGCTAGCTTTTCTCATCGATATATGATTAATACAATTCCCCCTTTATGAGATTTAATATTTTAGGATTGTCTTCCATTAAAGCTCCATTAAATATAGTACCAAAATTTTCTCCAAGACATAAAGTATCAGTTTTTGTAGGATAATCAATATAGATCTTAATACTAACTTCAATTATATACATTGAATCAAATTTACTTAATTTTTCAACTTCTTTTTTAAAATTAAAAAGTATTTTTTGATCTGTAATTGCTTTAAATTGCTGAAATGTCAACATATAATTAATAGATTCACAAGTTACTGGAATCATAATATCTGTATTTTCAGGTATGTAA
>DAIPZN010000139.1:0-9472 GCA_036782195.1 Cyclobacteriaceae bacterium
CTTTTTTATTTTGAATAAAAGAAGGGATAAATTGACAGTCCGAGCGACTTTATCATGGATTATTCTAAACTTCCCCATGTAGGGACTACGATTTTCACTGTCATGTCAAAAATGGCAGCTGATTGCAATGCTATCAATCTTTCTCAAGGCTATCCAGGATTCAATTGTGATCCATTCTTGCAGGAGTTGGTGACCAAGTATATGCGGCAGGGCTTCAATCAATATGCCCCAATGAGTGGGGTTCCCATTCTAAAAGAAAAGGTTGCAGAGAAATTTCAAACTTGTTACCAAACCAAGTATGATTCAGATGCTGAAGTGACTATTGTCTCCGGGGCTACAGAGGCAATCTATGCGGCAATTACAGCAGTGATACGTCCAGGTGATGAAGTGATTTTGCTTGAACCTGCATATGATAGCTATGCGCCGGCTGTATTGCTGTGTGGTGGTGTTCCTATCTACATCCCACTTTGTTTGCCTGATTTTTCCATCAATTGGGAAAAGGTGAAAGAAGCAATCACGGACAAAACCAAATTGGTAATGGTCAACACCCCTCACAACCCTAGTGGCTATATGTGGACCAAAGAAGATCTTGACAGCCTGGCCGGTTTACTTAGAAATAGGGAAATCTATGTGGTTAGCGATGAGGTGTATGAGCATATTACTTTTGACGGAAGGAAGCATGTGCCAGTAGCTTCTCATCCGGATCTATATGACAAAACCTTTACCTGTGGGTCATTTGGGAAGACCTTTCATGTTACGGGATGGAAAATCGGTTATTGCCTAGCTCCTGCTCGACTTACTGCCGAATTCAGAAAAATGCATCAGTTTATCACCTTCAGCACACCTACACCGCTTCAATACGCGCTTGCTGAATTCTTGGACCATCCTGAGCATTACCTTACATTACCCGAGTTTTATCAAAAGAAGAGAGATCTTTTTTGTGAAGGGCTCATGCAAACCCGTTTTACTTTCGAACCTGCACAAGGCAGCTTTTTTCAATTGGTCCGCTATGGACATTTTTCTGAGGAAAAGGATTATGATTTTGCTGTGCGCATGACCCAAAAAAGTGGTGTAGCCAGTATTCCCATTTCTGTTTTTTACAATAATAAAACCGACCATAAAATCCTCAGGTTCTGTTTTGCGAAAAATGATGAGGATTTGTATAAAAGCCTGGAACTTTTGTCAAAAATCTAGCCGATGAAAGATCAAAATAAAATGACCACCTCGAAAAGAACTTCTTTTTTAACTTCTCAACTGAAAATCAGTGAAGATTGGTTGGCAGTGTGGATCGGTGCAGGGTTGATAGGATTAATGTTAATAGGTTTAAGGGTTGAAAGCCCAGACTTTAGTTGGAACCTAAATGGAATACATGGGATTTGGTCCAGAAATGGCTCAAAAGTTTTCGGACAGTTTGTAGTTGCTTGCCTCTCCATTGCAATAGCCCTGCCCTTGATGGGAAAAAAAATAGGGCCAAGTCTCAAGGTGTTTTGCATCGTATTTTTATTGACACTTTTGGCTTTGATCTTGGGAGGAAATCAGCTTTCACAGCAATTTAATCTTGAGGCGGTAATATTTAGCTTAGGAATAGGGTTGCTGGTTGGCAATCTTTTTAACCTTCCTCAATGGTTTAGAGAGCATTTGAGTTCAGAGCTGTATGTGAAGATTGGGCTGGTTTTACTTGGCTCTTCGGTGATTTTCGGAGACATTTTGAAGGCAGGATCTTTGGGTTTGATTCAGGCACTAGTGGTGGTGTTGTCGGTTTGGTATTTTGCTTTTTACTTGTGCAAGTGGCTGAAAGTTGATTCCGAAATGACAATGATGATAGCTTCAGCGGTTTCTATATGTGGAGTGTCGGCAGCTATTGCAACTTCAGGTGCAATCAAAGGAGATCCAAAAAAGCTTTCATATGTTATTTCGATGGTGTTGATAACTGCCATACCTATGATGTTATTGATGCCGTCTGCTGCACAGTGGATGGGGCTTTCCCAGGAAGTGACAGGCGCATGGCTGGGCGGGAGTATTGATACTTCTGGGGCAGTAGTCGCTTCTGGTTCATTAGTAGGGGAGACAGCGCTCCAAATCAGTACCATCGTCAAATTCTCTCAAAATGTTCTCCTTGGATTAGCTGCTTTTGCCATTTCGCTTTATTGGTCCTATACCCAAAGCCCTGAGGCTAAAGATCCTGAAAAGAAACCTACGCTAAGGGTTATCTGGGAACGCTTTCCGAAGTTCGTCATAGGCTTTATAGGTGCATCTCTTCTTTTTTCTTTCCTTGTTTCTGGTGAAGTTTATACCGAAGTCAAGGGAAGTTTGAAAGGGCTTCAGCAACTTTGGTTTGCATTAGCTTTTACTGGAATCGGACTAGAAACCAATTTTAAGGATCTTTTTCAAGTTGATAATCATAAGCCTTTAATTTCATTCTTGACAGCACAGGTCTTTAATGTTCTGGTGACCTTGCTGCTTGCAATCCTGCTTTTCAGTTAAATTCAAAAATTAATAACCTACAAAACAGATAGGGTTTGTTAATTAATATAATACTTATACATTTGTAATTCATACTAAATAGGTATGAATAATAGGTGTTAAGATGAAAAGAACTTTAATAGGTTTGTTTTTTACAGTTTTCTTTTTTGGAAGTGGATCTTATGGTCAAACTTTCGAGATTTCAGGTAGTGTGAAGGATCAGAACAAAGAAATCATTGCAGGGGCTTCAGTTTTAATCCCAGAAGCCAATTTGTTTGTAATGGCTGACGAAAATGGGTTTTTCAAACTAAAAGCTCCATCAAAATACCCCGTCAAAATAACAGTTAGTTTTGTGGGTTTTAAATCCCAGGACCTCATCCTTGCGGCTTATCCCGAAGGCCCTTTGGAGATAGTTCTTGAAGATGATATGCTGCTCTCGGAGGTTGTAATCATATCCAGAAGGAGGCAAGAGGAAATCCAAGCTGTGCCAATTCCAATCACTTCTTTGAGTGGTGCTTTATTGGAAGATGCGCAGGCTTTCAATGTCAATCGGGTGAAAGAGATTGTCCCTACCGTACAGCTTTATTCATCCAATCCACGAAATACAACGCTCAACATCAGGGGGTTGGGTTCAACTTTTGGACTTACAAATGATGGAATAGAACCTGGGGTAGGGTTTTATGTAGATGGGGTGTATTATGCACGTGCAGCTGTGACAGCTTTGGATTTCGTAGATGTTGAGCAAATTGAAGTTTTGAGAGGCCCACAAGGAACCTTGTTTGGGAAAAATTCTACAGCAGGCGCTTTCAACATCACCAGCAAGAGACCCAAATTCAAATCAGGAGGGACAGTTGAAACTAGCTTTGGCAACTATGGGTTTGTGCAATCCCGAGGGTCATTTACAGGCCCTTTATCTGCAAAAATCGCTGGTAGGCTGTCCTTTTCAGGCACGCACAGAAATGGATTGTTACAACATGTGGGAACTGGGGAAGATGTCAATACCTTAGATAATTTGGGATTAAAAGGACAGATGCTTTTTCTTCCTTCCGATAGGCTCGAAGTGCTTTTGTCTGCAGATGTTACCAGACAACGGCCTGTAGGCTATGCACAAGTGGTCGCTGGAGTTGTAGAGACACAGCGGCCTTCTTTCCGGCAATTTAACAAGATTATAGAGGACCTCAATTATTCTCTGCCCAGCAGCAATCCCTTCGACAGGTTAATAGACCATGATACTCCTTGGAAATCAAAAAATGACTTAGGAGGTATCAGTCTCAATGCAGATTACAGCATAGGGGAAGGTACACTTACAGCAACATCGGCATGGAGATATTGGAATTGGGGTCCTTCCAATGACAGGGATTTTACAGGGCTTCAAGCGCTTTCACTTTCTCAGGCACCTTCCAGACATGATCAGTGGTCTCAGGAAGTGCGGTATGCTGGTGATTTCTCGAATCGCGTATCAGGTGTTGTAGGGGTTTTTGTTTTGGGGCAGCAACTTTCATCCAGCCCTTTTCATACAGAAGAATCCGGCATACATCAGTGGCGTTTTGTTCAAACTAGCCAAGATCCTCTTTGGCAGACACCAAATCTGCTGGAGGGGTACGGCATCAGGACCCGAAGCAGCTTAGAAAGTTTTTCAGGAGCAGTATTTGGCCAAGTGGATTGGAAGCTTACCGACAAATTGAAACTGATGCCTGGAATCAGGTGGAATTATGACAGCAAAGATGTGGATTATAAAAGAACCACCTACGGAGGATTGGATACTGAAGATCCGCTCTTACTTGCACTCCAAAGGCAGGTTTACAATGAACAGTCATTTAGGACATCAGTAGCTGAATCAAACTTTTCAGGTCAACTTTCAACTTCATACATCATTTCAGATAATGTCAATACTTATGCAACTTACTCTACGAGTTTCAAACCAGTGGGTGTGAACCTTGGAGGACTTCCTAGGGAGAATGGGAACACCATGATCCAACTGGCGAGAGTAGCACCTGAATACGTGCAACATGTGGAGGCAGGCCTCAAATCAAAACCCAACTCAGTTACTGTTTTGAATATCTCTGCGTTTTATACAGGTATCAGCAACTTCCAAACCTTGGTTCAGACGCCGGATCTTGCTGTGAACAGAGGGTATTTGGCAAATGCAGAGCGGGTAAGGGTGCAAGGGGTAGAAATTGACGGGAATGCAAAAATTGGTACGCAAGGAAGCATATTTGCTGCAATGGCCTACACTGATGCGATATATGTATCATTTGCAAATGCCCCCGTTCCTTTGGAAGAAGTTGGAGGGGAGAGTTTCAAGGATATCTCAGGAAGCCGTATGCCTGGAATATCCAAATTTGCAGGCTCCCTTGGAGGTGAACTTAAGTTTCCCAAGAATATACTTGGAAGTAAGGGATACTTCTTTTTGGGCATGGAATCCTTTTTTAGAAGTGGGTTTTCATCCAGTCCTTCTCCTTCTGCATTTCTGAATGTGGACGGCTATGTTTTGGCTAACGGGCGATTTGGCTATAAATCTGATAGTGGGTTGTCAGGGTTTGTCTGGTCGAGAAATCTGACAAATACCAAATATTTTGAGCAGCTATTACCTGGAGCAGGCAATGTGGGGCATTATGCTGCGGTTCTTGGAGATCCGTTGACATTGGGAGTAACGGTTCGCTATGCTCTAGGTTCTGATAGGATTAGGCATTAATCTGACCTTATTGCCCAAGTTTAAACACAGCAAAAAGGAGGTCACGCCTGATCATAGCAAGAATTTACCCAATGCATGAAAAAATCCCGACACTGATCAAAAACCAAATGGCAATAAGGAATATGGGTGAGGCAATGAAAGTGGGAAATTTCACAAAATAATTAATCCCTACAAAATTGATAGGATTTGTTGCATTAGTAGGTTATAAAGTTTAGCTTTGGAAAATTAAGCAGTATAAATCCACATATTCATGCAGAAACTTATCCTAAGACTTAGAGAAGAACCATTTTGGTCTGCCTTTTTTGCCTTGAGCTTTGTATTAGTTATCCTGATAGGAGCGAGGTCTTTTTCTGGTATTCTTTCAATTCAGAACATGGATTTTGAGATGTTCTTCTGGTTTTTGCTGGTGGGATTTGTTGCGCAATCTATAGACGGAGCTTTGGGAATGGCTTATGGTGTAAGTTCAAATTCTATTCTACTTGGTATAGGCATACCTCCTGCAGTGGCTAGTGCTTGGGTTCATTTTGCACAGGTTTTTACAAGCATTGCTTCAGGGCTTTCACACTGGAAGCTTGGCAACGTGAAATGGGATATAGCCAAAAAGTTGATGATTCCAGGCGTACTTGGTGCGATAGCAGGGGCATATTTCCTTTCAAACATCGACGGCAATAAAATCAAACCTTATATAGCAGCTTATCTATTGGTAATGGGTTGTATTATCTTGGCCAAGGTTTTCAGGAAAAAGCATGTCAAACCACCAAGCAAGGGCCGAAGCTTGCCGTACCTGGCAGGGCTAGGTGGATTTGCAGATGCCATTGGCGGCGGGGGTTGGGGCCCTATTGTCAATTCTACCTTGTTGGGTAAGGGACAAGTTCCCAGGTATGCGATCGGCACTGGGAATTTTGTCGAAATTTTTGTGTCTTTGGCAAGTGCGAGTACTTTCTTGTTTTTTATCAAAGAACTCAGTTTGGCGCCAGTGCTAGGCCTCATCATAGGAGGAGTAATTGCAGCGCCTTTTGCAGCATTGATCTGTAAAAAGTTAAACGCGAGAGTTTTAATGGGTATGGTCGGTCTTTTGATCATCTTTCTAAGCATCAGGACCTTTTATATGGCGTTGGCATAAGCATGGCGGGGAAAGCTTTTTTTTGTAATTTGGGCTTTCTAAAAGCCAAACATGCTGTCCAAAAGAGCTAAGTACGCCATTAAAACAATCCTTTACCTTTACGAAAATCAGGATCAGATACCTGTATCTGCCAAAACGATTTCTGAAAAAGAAAGAATTCCATATAAATTCCTTGAAAATATACTAAGAGATCTCAAAAGTCATCAGGTGGTGAAGAGCATTCGCGGGGCTGTTGGCGGTTATGTGCTTGCTAAAGATCCAAATGATATCACCGTTTCTCACCTTATGCGGATCATTGACGGACCGATTGCCTTGATCCCTTGTGTATCAGAGAAGTTTTATGAATCCTGCGGAGAATGCATCGATGAAGAGACCTGCAGGATAAGGAAACTTTTTGCTGAACTGAGAACAGAAATGCTCCATGTCCTTGAGAAATCCATCGTCCAACTGGGAGCTTTATAGCCCTTTTTTTTTCTGTAAAATTTTTTTTGTCAATAGTCTACAAAAATGATAGGGTAATTAGGAAATTTGATTTAGGTTCCCTACATTTGAGCATTACATTTCAACAACACCAAGTATATGTCACAGCTAACTAACTCCGCAACCGCAAATCCAGAAGTGTTTTCCTTTCAGAAGGTAAGCAAGACAGAAGGAAGCCAAACCTCAACCACTACTGTGTTGGAGCTGATGCAGGGCAACGAGATGTTGGAAGTGACAGGTCATGCTAATTTTGATTTCCCTAATTTTCCGGAAGCAAAAAAACAATTCAACGTAGTCTACTTCAAACTCAGCAATGATTTTGATGCCGTGAAAGGGCTTTTTTTAGGATTGACAAGCATTGGTCAGCCAGCAGGCGTAATCCTTGAACAACAAAAGGAGCTAGGAACGTTTAGTCTGAAATTTTATACAGCCAATCAGCAAAAAGCGGCTGCCTATATCACCAAAATCTCCAAGCTGCTTTCTGAAGAAATCAGGTTTAAAGCCATATTGAAAAGATTAATCGCTAATCAACAAGCCTTTGCAGCTGGAGAACAGTTGCTTCAAAAAGAGTTGTTTGCCTAACATTCATAATTAACCACTCACAAACCTATAAGGGAAAGTCCATTTGGATTTTCCCTTTTTTTCATTTGATTTCCCAATATTAAAAGCAAATTTTGTGGCTGCCATACCAATACCAACTCAACCGCAAAAATGAACAATTACACCGATCTAATCCAGCAGACATTTGATTTCCCAACAAAAGAATTCAATGTGGAAAACAATGAGCTGCTGTTCAATGGGGTAAACTTGATGGAGATCATCAAAACTTACGGCACTCCGTTGAAGCTCACCTACTTGCCTAAGATTAGCGAGAACATACAAAATGCCAAAACCTACTTTGGCAATGCGATTCAAAAGCATGAATATAAAGGGAACTATACCTACTGCTATTGCACCAAGTCTTCCCATTTTAGTTTTGTACTCAATGAAGCGCTGAATAATGACATACATATAGAGACGTCTTCCTCCTTTGATATTCCATTGGTGCGGAGCCTGTATGAGAAAGGTCGGATTACAAAACAGACTTTTATTGTCTGCAATGGCTTTAAACGTGATCTTTACAAGCAATATATCACTGAGCTGATCAATGACGGCTTTGTAAATTGCGTCCCGATACTTGACAATCTCAGTGAGATCGATTATTACCTGGAGCATGTGAAAGTTCCTTTTCAGGTTGGGATCAGAATTGCGGCAGATGAAGAGCCTAAATTCGGGTTTTATACGTCTAGGCTAGGAGTCAGGTACAATGATATTTTAAGCCTCTATGAGGAAAAAATCAAAGACAACCCCAATGTCAGTCTCAAGATGCTGCATTTCTTCCTGAACTCAGGGATTAGGGATACTGCTTACTATTGGTCAGAACTGACTCGATTCATCCAAAAATATGTAGATCTCAAAAAAATAGCTCCTTCACTCGATACCATGGATATCGGCGGTGGCTGGCCAATCAAAACCAATGTGTTCTTTGATTATGACTACCAATATATGGCGGATCAGATTGTCAAAAACATCAAATGGATGTGCGCCAAAAACCATACAGACGAGCCCCATATCTTCACGGAGTTTGGTAGCTATACTGTAGGGGAAAGCGGCGCTGTACTTTACTCCATCCTGGATGAAAAACTTCAGAATGACAAAGAGCTCTGGTATATGATCGACGGGAGTTTTATAACCCAGTTACCTGATAGCTGGGGATTGAATCAGAAGTTTATCATGTTGGCTATCAACAACTGGGAAGAAGAATACCACAACATCTCTCTGGGCGGGCTGACGTGTGACAGCATGGATTATTACAACTCTGAAGCACATCAATTCAATATCTATCTGCCCAAACTGGTGCAAGGAAGAAAGCAATATATCGGTTTTTTCCATACAGGAGCTTATCAGGAATCATTAGGTGGATATGGAGGCATTCAGCACTGCCTAGTGCCTGCGCCTAAACATGTGATCATCGACAGAGAAAAAGACGGAAGTATCAAGCATTGGCTATTTGCACCGGAGCAGGATAGCGAGAGTATGATGAAGACCTTAGGGTACTGACATATCAAAAGCAAATCAAGAGCGGGGGATAATTCTCCCGCTTTTTTGTTATAGGTAATTACACAAGAAAATTTCATATTTGTCTATTAGAGACAATAAACCATTTGCTTTATTTAATGTTTTCAGAACATTAACCTGTATATAGCTTGAGGGACTATGAAAACTTGTTTGCTTTTCCTTTTTTTAGGTTTGATGACTTTTCAGAAAGTCGAAGTGGTTTACCTATCCGAACCTCCTACACAAGTTGAAGGTCTTCAAACTTATCAAAAAACAGCCAAAGATTTTTTAGACAGAGCTGAAATGGTTCTTAAAGAAGCTGAGAAAGAGCTGATTAAAATGGCTGCATCCCAAGATTTTGGGAAAGTCGAAATTTATTTAATAGAGAAACAGCACGGTGAAATTCCCACAGAAAGTCAACTGGGTAGGAGAGGGTATGTCAAATTGCTGTATTGTTTTAAAAAGAATTAAAGTGCGTGGTTTTTCAGAGATTCCTTTAAATTTATAGTGAGAATAACAAACCTCTGAATTAGCTAATTTCAGTTTATTTTTATTTTTATTTATTCCAAAAAAGCAAACAATAATTAGTTTTTATCTTTTAAAAATCACTAATT
>DAIPZN010000140.1:0-9190 GCA_036782195.1 Cyclobacteriaceae bacterium
ACGAACACGAGAACTAAATAGACAGGATTTTATTTTTTAAAAGCTCAGACCAAACGGAAAGGGATTGAAAAAATTTTATCAAGGTTAACAAAATTTAACCGCCAATACGTAAAAAGACCAAACCATTTTGGTAATTTTAAACGTAATAACATTGAGTTCAGGACTTAACTGATCAGCTTATAGATAAAATTTTACATGAAGCCGATTCTCTGCCTTTTTGCATGCATGCTACTGCTGCTATCCATTCCTTTGGAAGCACAGGTTCGTGTATTGTCTGAGAACATCGAGTTCAGCGGGAAAATAGGTGATTCGCACCGAAAATCCCTCATCATTCAAAACGAAAGCAAAGAACCAAAAGAGTTTCAGTTAAAGTTTATACGTGGCAACATCGGAACTTCTCAGCAAGTGAAAGTCTGTATCGGACAGCGATGCTACGATCCAAAAAAGGAATTCTCTAAAATCAAACTCATCTTAGGTCCAAACGAAATTTACACTGACCTTTATCTGGAATTTGATCTGGGCATTACAGAGACCCGCGGCAATTTTGACTTGCATTTTGCAAACCCTAACAATGCCCGGGAAATGTTTGTCATAGAAGCAACGTATAGTGTCGCAAATACTGCAAATGAGGAATCAAATTTCAAAGACATCGCTTTGGGGAGTATATATCCAAACCCAAGCAACAAGGTGGCTCAGATTAATTATGAATTTAAAAACCCTATAGCTAACGCCAGAATCAACATCATCAGCTTTATTGGCAATCCTGTCGCTGAATATGTATTGGATCCTAACCAGAAATCACTTGTGATCAATGTCGCTGACTTAAATCCGGGAACTTATTTTTACACCCTATTTGTCGACAACAAGAATATTGTCACAAAAAAATTCGTTGTCAAGAAGTAACCCCCACCTGCTGAGCAGGATTAATTTGATCCCAATGATTAATCGCTTATATTTGCGCCTCTTTAACAGCATGAAAAAACACTTCGATTATATACTTCCCTTTCTTTTGGTCCTATTGCTTAGTTCCTGTGGAAAATTCTACAAATTAGAAAGAAGCACCAATTGGGAAGAACTCCTTTCCGCAGCACACAGTTATTACAATGCTGGAGAATACAACAAAGCAATTATCCTATACGACAAAGTAATACCTGTGCTTCGTGGAAGTGAGAAATCAGAATTAGCAGATTTTAATTATGCATACAGCCACTTTAGGACAAAAAGATACATAGAATCTGCCGGATACTTCAACACCTTTTTCCAAACATACAACCGAAGCCCTTTGGCTGAGGAGGCACTTTTTATGAATGCCTACTCACTCTATTTAGATGCTCCAGACTACAATTTGGATCAGAAAAGCAGCAAAGATGCTGTCAATGCCATTCAGCTTTTCATCAACAAATTCCCACAGTCTGACTCATATGAAAGAGCAATGACTATGATCAATGACTTACAGAAGAGATTTGAGGAAAAAGCATATCAAGAGTCAATGCTATACCTGAGATTGACTGAAGGGCTCTACCCTGGAGATTTTTTTAGAGCCTGCATTATCAACTTCCAGAATTTTGCAAAAAATTTCCCTGACAGCAAATATAATGAAGAGCTTGCTTATAAGCTCGTTGAGGTAGCGCTTGCATACGGTGAAAACAGTGTCTTCAATAAAAAAGAAGAACGACTTAAGGATGTCTATACATTCGCTGATCAGTTTAAAAGAAAGTACCCAGAAAGCAAATATCTGGGAAGAGTGGAAAATGTGACTAATAAAACCAATACTGTGTTAGCTTCTCATCTTAAGTTGAAAAAGGAATATGAGGAGCAGCTGGCCAAAAACAAACAAACAGAAGAAGCAAAGCAAGAAAGCACTGTTCTTCCTGAAGTAAAAACAGACAACAATTAAGCAATCAAAAATCAAAATTATAGAAATGGCAGTCAATCCATCCATCATCACTAGAGATTTGGACAAGGTATCCGAAAAAACAGGTAACCTGTATGAGTCTATCTACATCATCTCACAACGTGCGAAGCAGATATCCTCATCTATGAAGGAAGAACTGAACAACAAACTTTCAGAGTTTGCCTCCACTGTAGATAACCTTGAAGAAGTATTCGAAAACAAGGAGCAAATCGAAATTTCTAAGTTCTATGAAAGAATGCCTAAGCCAACCGCTTTGGCCATGGAAGAATTCATGGAAGGCAAATTGTATCACAGGTACCCAGATGCACCTACAGAGGAATAATGCAACTGAACGGTAAACGGATATTGTTGGCTGTAACTGGCAGTATTGCTGCTTATAAAGCAGCCACACTTGTCCGGCTATTGGTCAAAGAAGGAGCAGAAGTAAAAGTCATTATGACTACTTCTGCTCTTGATTTTATTACCCCTCTCACTTTGTCTACCCTTTCCAAAAATCCGGTATTCCATCAATTTTATGATGCTAAGACTGGAGTTTGGACCAATCATGTCGACTTGGGACTTTGGGCTGACTTACTGCTGATAGCCCCCATTAGCGCCAATACCCTTAGCAAGCTTGCCAATGGCATTTGTGACAACCTTCTATCAGCTGTCTATCTTTCTGCTAGGTGTCCAGTCATGATTGCTCCAGCAATGGATTTGGACATGTACAAGCACCCAGCTGTACTTCAGAATCTGGAAAAGCTTTCTTCTTTCGGAAATATTGTCTTGGAAGCCGAATCAGGCGAATTGGCCAGCGGCCTTTCCGGTCAAGGAAGAATGATGGAACCAGAACATATCTTGGACCATGTCAACGGATTTTTCGGATCCAGCCAGCTGTTTGAAGGCAAAAAAATACTGATCACTTCAGGACCAACACAAGAAGACCTTGATCCCGTTAGGTTCATCAGCAACCATTCCAGCGGTAAAATGGGAGCAGCCATTGCGGAAGCCTTTGCGCAGAAAGGCGCTTCAGTCCATCTGGTATTGGGCCCCAATGCAGTCAGACCTTCCCACCCTAATATTCAGATTATCCCTGTAAGGAGTGCTTCCGATATGTACGCGGCATCTGCTGAAGTCCATCCTACTATGGATATCTGTATCTTTGCCGCTGCTGTTGCGGATTATGCCCCAAAAGAAATCCAGTCTGAAAAAATCAAAAAGTCTGGGAATATGATGACTTTGGAGCTAGTCAAAAATGTAGATATTGCTTACAGCCTCGGAAAACTCAAAAAGCTTAATCAAATCCATATTGGCTTCGCTCTGGAAACCGAAAAAGAGGAAGAGCATGCCAAGGCAAAACTTGAGAAAAAGAACTTTGATATAGTAGTCATGAATTCTGCAAGGCAAGCCGGTGCAGGATTTCAAGTGGATACGAATAAAGTAAGCATCTACTTTAGAGATGGCAGGACACTACATTCAGAAGTAAAACCTAAAAAAGAAATCGCCCAAATGCTGCTTAACGCAATTAATTCCTTACCTGCTGTAAGTTAAAAGCGAGGTTTTTCGTTATTGAATCAGATGCTATTGACATGAGGTATTGCCTAATCTTGCTCTTTCTGATATTCCAGCAGTCAGTCACCCTGGCTCAGGAACTTAATTTCACGGTTATCATCAACAGTGACCGGGCACGTACCCAGGAAACGGCCATTTTTGAAGACATGAAAAACACGTTCCAGCAATTCTTAAATGGTAGAACCTGGACATCTGATCAGTTTACACCGCAGGAAAGAATCAAGGGCAATATGTTGATCACGATTTCAGACATGCCTCAAGTAGGGTTTTACAACGCAACTGTCCAAATCCAAACTCTTAGACCTGTCTTCGGAACAAATTATGAAAGCATGGTGCTCAACCTCATTGACAGAAACTGGTCTTTTGAATTGCTTCAATCCCAACCATTGGAATTCAACCGGTTTTCTTTCCTCAACAACATCAGTTCACTATTGGCTTACTATGCCTATATAGCAATAGGATTTGATTATGACAGTTTTTCTCTTAGAGGCGGAGACCCCTATTTCGAGATTGCCAACAACATTGTGAACAATGCCCAGCAATCCCCAAGACCTGGGTGGAATGCAAATCCAAACGACAGAAGAAACAGGTATTGGCTAATCAACGACATTTACATCTCTTCTGTTTTTACGCCTATTAGAGAAGCGAATTACCTCTACCACCGCATGGGGCTAGATTTACTTCAGACAAATCCGGAAGAAGCTTATCAAAACATTGTCGAAGCAATTAGATTAGTAAGCGAAGCAAACACCATCCAGCCTAACGGAATTTTTACCATAGCTTTTATGGATGCTAAAGGAGAAGAAATCAGTAAGGTCCTGAAAAACGCCCCAAAAGAACTCCGGACTACAGCAGTAGAGCTACTGCTTAAGGTGGATCCCAATAATGCCCGCAGGTACAATGAACTGCTGAAAGGTTGAACAGTTTTTATTAGATTTGCGCCTACACCAATTAACCAGCGCATGCTCCGTTTTCTCAGCATCACCAACTACGCCTTGATCCAAAATCTCGAAATGAGTCCTTCGGGATCATTGAGCATGATTACTGGAGAAACAGGTGCCGGCAAATCCATCATGCTCGGAGCCGTTGGCCTCCTTTTGGGAAACAGAGCTGACACAAAAGCACTTCTTGACCCTGATAAAAAGTGTGTAGTGGAAGGCATTTTTTCCATTGGCAATTATGGATTGGAAGATTTTTTTGAGCATGAAGAACTGGACTATGACCCTGAGTGCATCATTAGAAGGGAAATCAGCCCTTCCGGCAAATCAAGAGCTTTTATCAATGACACTCCTGCCAGGCTAGAAACCCTCAGGGATCTAGGAAAATACCTCATGGATGTACATTCCCAGCATGACACGCTTTTGCTAGGAGATGGCACTTACCAGCTCAACCTCATTGATGCTTTTGCCGGGAACATAGGGTACCTCTCTTCATATTTAGAGACATATGAAGCATTTTCGAAAGCAAACCGCAAATTAAACACCTTACAAAAACAAGCTGCAGACCTGAAAAAAGAAGCAGACTTCAATAGATTCCAATTAGAAGAGCTTTCTGCACTGAAACTTCAGGAAGATGAACAGGCTTTGTTGGAAAATGAACAAGAAATATTGGAGCATGCTGAGGAAATCAAAGCAAAAATCCAAGAAATAACGCTTCATCTTGAAGATGAGCAATTCGGCAGCCTCAAAACCCTCGCCCTTGCCACGCAAGCAGCCCAACAACTTTCAAGGTATACCCAAAAATTTGAGCATTATCATGAGCGGTTTCAGAGCGCCCTAATTGAATTGAAAGACCTTGCCTTTAGCCTTTCAGCTGAGGAACAGGACATAGAGGTGGATTTTGAGAAACTGGATCAAATTAGGGAACGTCTCAGCAAAATATATCAATTGCAGCAGAAACATGGTGTCAAAACCGTTTCAGAACTTATTTCAATAGAACAGGAGCTTGCCGATAGTGTATTCAAAGCTGAAAACTTGGATGAGGAGCTCCTACAACTTCAAACGCAAGTTGAGAAGACACAAGAACTGATGGTAAAAGCAGCTGCTTTACTCTCTGAAAGAAGGAAATCTGTTCTAAATGATTTTGCCAACCAACTTATTGCCCTGCTTCAACGGCTGGGGATGGAAAATGCGAAGGTTGAGTTTGAGGTTAAATCTGTCACCCCTTCCAAAAATGGATCTGATGAAATTGAAATACTCTTCAGCGCAAATAAGGGTATCAAGCCACAACCAATGAGGCAGGTAGCTTCAGGTGGTGAGTTTTCGAGGTTGATTTTTGCCATCAAGTACCTGATGGCGGACAAAATGGCCCTGCCTACTTTAATATTTGATGAAATAGATACTGGCGTATCTGGAGAAATCGCCATACAGATGGTCAGAATGATGCAGGACATTGCGGTTAAGCATCAAGTAATCTGCATCAGCCATTTGCCACAAGTTGCAGCCAAAGGAGACCAACACTACTTTGTATATAAAGACAACAGTTCAGACAAGACTGTAAGCCGCATCAAGCTATTGCAGGACGATGAACGCATCACTGAGATTGCCAAAATGATCGCTGGATCAAACCCCTCTGAGCATGCTTATCAGAGTGCTAGAGAATTACTTGAAAAATAGCGCATTGAGGAAAATAGTATGGTCTATCCACAGAGCAATAAGTTTAGCATTCCCAATCTCAATTTTTTATGTAGTTTTACATTTTAATTCCTGTTACAACCAAACCTTAATGACATGCCCGAGAATTTATTGAAAGGAAAAGTCGGTATCATCACCGGAGCTCTGGACGAAAACTCCATAGCCTGGAAAACAGCTATAAAAGCCAAAGAACAAGGTGCCAAATTTGTCCTGACCAATGCCCCGATAGCCATGAGAATGGGAGCTATCAATGAACTTGCGCAAGAATGCAACACCATTGTGATTCCTGCTGACGCAACTTCTCTGGAAGATCTTGAAAAATTATATACTGAAGCTAAAGAATATCTGGGAGGCAATTTTGACTTTTTGCTGCATTCGATAGGGATGTCACCTAATATCCGTAAAGGCAGGTCTTATGGTGAACTGAACTATGACTGGGTAGTTAAATCCTACGACGTTTCGGCCATATCTTTTCATAAGATGATGCATGTAGCTGAGAAAATGGATATCATGAACGAATGGGGTTCTATTCTTGGCCTTTCCTATATCGCTGCCCAAAGGGTTTACCCTTTTTATACCGATATGGCAGATGCAAAGGCGCTGCTTGAAAGTATTGCACGTGGCTATGGCTACCGATTCGGTAAACTTAAGAAAGTCCGCGTAAACACCATTTCCCAATCCCCTACCAAAACAACCGCAGGAACAGGTATTGGAGGATTTGATTCCTTCTACAACTTTGCTGACAGCATGTCTCCACTGGGTAATGCCTCGGCTGAAGCATGTGCTGATTATATCATCACAATGTTTTCTGACCTTACCAAGATGGTTACCATGCAGAACCTCTTCCACGATGGAGGGTATTCTACTACAGGGATCTCTGAAGAGCTGATGGAAAAAATGAAAGATCTTTAACACCATATGGGACAACGTAAGTTGTCCTTTTTTTTTATTAGAAAACCACCTCTTCCAATATAAGTCCGTGGGCAGGCACAGGCGGCGCTATGGGGATGGAATCTTCTGAAGCCAAAGAGTCCTGGATATCCTGAAGACTGAGGTTGCCTCTACCCAACTCCACCAATGCTGCCATCATGATGCGGATCTGATAGCGCAAAAAGCCTTTGCCAATGATCCTAAAGACATAACTTTGATGGGGGACATCTCCCCTTCCTGCCATGGGATGTAAAAAAATAGCTGCATCAAAGATTTCCCTTTTATAGTTTTCTGTAACCTTATCCTGTGAACAGTATCTTCTAAAATCATGAGTGCCTAGAAAAAGATGTAAAGCTTCTTTCATCACCGCTATATCAGGATTGCAAGAAAATGAGGCCATATTGGCAGCATTAAAGGGATGAAATTTTTCACCGATACTGAAATGGTATTGATATGATTTTGCCTTGACACTGTGGATGATATTAAAATCATCAGCTACCGGTGTAGCCTCCAGTAGCTTGATATCATCAGGTAAAATCAGGTTCATCTTTGTCAGGACAGCCTCGAGATCAAGGGGTGACTCACTGAACAACTGAAAGGCACCTCTGTTGCACGAAACTCCGGCATCAGTCCTGCTCGCACCTAAAATGGTGAAATCAAAAGGGCCCAGCACATACCTGAAGTTTTTGTTAAGAATTCCCTGAATGGTCTTTACCCCAGGCTGAACCTGCCACCCATGGTATCTGAATCCTAAATATTGAATGTAAAAAATATATGTGTAAGGCCTGAAATTCATAAAATTTAAGTTGAAATCGGTTATTCTTTCCCTTTAAAATCAATTTAACTAAACGGATTTAAAGTGAAAACATAATTTATCTCCTGCCTTTTTACAAAAAGAACGTAGTTTTTAATTTACAAATCATTACACTTAGTTTTACCCAACAAATTCAATAAGTTGTAAATATCCAACTTATCCTTATTTAAATCTTATCAATATGGCATTATCTCAATTCAAACTAACACTTCATGAAACAATATTATTTTAAATTTGTTATCAAATACTTTTTTTATAGTATGAATCGCTTTTTATTTGTGATATAATAAACTTTTATACACCCTTATTTTTAAACAAATGAAAAAACACAACATCTTCAATTACCTCAACAAGGTTTTGGTAATTGCACTTTCTGTATTAATCATTGCATGTTCTCAGTTTGAAGAAACTCCTAGTAATCCTACATTGGATTCAAGCGAGTCATTAGCTGCATGGAAGCTGCAAGAGATGAATCAAAACAGGTTTAATGCAACTGTTACTGTTGTAGGCACAGCATCTGAACCTATTTCGGCTGGAGGCAATATCCCATATATCATTGCAGGAGCCAATCCTGGAGGTAATCGCACCTGTGCAGAAGTTGCCACGGCCACTGGGTTAAGTTTCGCATTATCTAGCGGAAAATTAGACTACGATGGAGGAACTTTTAAAAATGATGATGGATCAGCCGGATCTTGGCCAGCTGGCTTCACAGTAACAGTTACAGATGGAAAATTTGTTTCTTGGTCATACAGTAAACCTAATTATAGATTAGTAAATGTTGCTCTTATAGTAAAAGGTAGTGATGCCGCAAATATCTATGCCTATGCAGGTCCTTCAAGTGATTCAGGTCTTGCTTCACCACTTAATAATAGTGGCAGGCCTGCAGATCTTAGCAATTTAACTATATGCTATACTGAAGAAATAATCCCAACCCCATGCACTGAAAATCAAACCGCTTGGGCTGGATTGAACATCAATCCTGCAGGTCAAAGATATACTACCAAAGGCAACTGGGCCTACTGGGTAACCAGAATGCAATTACAAAATAGTGTAACTGTTTGGGCCGGCCAACATATTAATGTAGGAACTGCAGTCCTAAGAAATGACAATAGAATAGAAATCACATTAATCAATGGTTGGAAATTCAAATCTGGCGAAAACGTAGAAAATGTAAAAATTGAATTTTATACCTCAGCACCAAGTGGAAATCCTAGCCCAGGAAGGTTTAGATATAAGAATACTGCTGAAGGCTCATCCTATGTTTCAGGAGTTGTACCAGCCAATGCCTCACATTTCGGAATACACTTAGATGTTGAAAAATCTATACCTTGTGAGCAATAAATGATT
>DAIPZN010000141.1:0-9117 GCA_036782195.1 Cyclobacteriaceae bacterium
TGGTTCCGGTAAAGCATCTCCCGAATCAGCAAAGGTCCAAAAAGTCTAACTTCTAGCTTCTAACTTCTTAATTCCCACTTCTATTCTTAAAACTTTATTTCTGCGAACACAGGAAAATGATCTGAAGGATATTTTAATCCATAATTATCAGAGAGAATGGCATATCTTAAAACTTCAATTTTTGAAGTCACCAAAATGTGATCAATTATTTCTTCGGGTAATCTGTTCCAGTTGAATGCGTTGAAAGTACCTTGTGGACCAATGGGTTTCCCTTTGGAAATAACACGGCTATCCTTGAACATAGATGAATCTATGATCAGTTTATACGCTGTATTTTCAGAAGTTACATTAAAGTCTCCCATTAGAATTACAGGTAAATTTTCGGAGTTGATCAGCTGAATTTGTTTTAGGATCAGTTCACTACTTTTTTCACGCGCTTGTTGTCCTATATGATCATAATGGACATTGAAAACATAAAAAATATTCCCATCAATACTTTCAAATTTGCCCCAGGTACAAACTCTGTTTAAGGCTGCATCCCAACCTATAGATGGATTGTTTGGCGTTTCTGAAAGCCAGAAAGTATCTTCTTTTAATAATTTAAAGATGCTTGGATTGTAAAAAACAGCACTGAATTCACCTTCTTTACCTCCTTTGTCTCTCCCGACTCCAATATATGGATACCCTGTTCCGGATTTGATCATTTCTAGTTGGTGGTATAATCCTTCTTGTGTACCGATAAGATCCATTTGGTGAAAAAGGATCTGGTTAACAAGATGGGGAGCCCTGTCTTTCCACAAATTGCCTAGATCATCCGGATTGTCGAACCGGATATTATAAGTCGCTACATTGATCGTTTGCGATTGGGCACTTCCAAGAATCAATACTATACCAACCAAAAGAAAAAAATTCAGTTTGAATGAAAATGGAAACTTAAACATAGGCTTCATAAAATTGAGGTGTTAAATTCGGATGTAAAAACATTTACTATATAAGCATGATATCTATAAACCCAAAGGAAATATCCACAAATGAATTTCATAGCTATTTGCTTGGCGCAGTTGCTCCAAGGCCTATAGCTTTTGCAAGTACAATCGATGAAGAAAATCATATAAATTTAAGTCCGTTTAGTTTTTTCAATGTCTTTGGGTCTAATCCGCCTATTCTTGTTTTTTCTCCTTCAAACAGGGTAAGAGATAATTCAACCAAGCATACGCTGGATAATGTATTGGCCGTTCCGGAAGTAGTCATCAATATGGTAGATTTTGCTTTGGTTGAACAAATGTCTTTGGCAAGTACCGAATATGCCAAAGGAATTAATGAGTTTGAAAAAGCAGGTCTTACAGAATTGCCGTCAATGCTGGTCAAACCCCCTAGAGTTAAAGAAGCCCCTGTAGCCTTTGAATGTAAAGTGCTACAGGTCCTTCCAATAGGGCAAGGTGGTGGTTCTGCCAATTTGGTGATTTGCGAAGTAGTGATGGCCCACATCCAAAAAGATATCTTAGATCAAAACCTACAGATCGACCCTGTCAAATTTGATGCAGTAGCTAGAATGGGAGGGAATTGGTACTGCAGAGCAACAGGGGATTCTTTATTTGAAATCCCTAAACCTTTGAGAACTCTTGGTATTGGTGTAGATCAGATCCCAGAACATATCAAAAACAGTAGCGTGCTTACAGGGAATAATTTAGGTAGATTGGGTAATGTGGAGAAGCTTCCTGACCCAACACTGATAAAAAAAATGGGTGAATCAATAGAGATTCTTGGTTTAAAACAGAGCTATGGCCATGATAGTAAAGAATATACTTTCCATCTGCATTCCTTAGCCAAAGTAGAACTGGAAAACGGCAATGTAGAAAAAGCTTGGTTGATTCTACTTCAATAAAAACAAGAAGGGGTCATTTGACCCCTTCCTGCTTTATTTGATTACAATGTCTTGTGGCATTCTCACCAAAACCCCTTCATATTTTTGGATCTTTTCCAATTGATCATACAGCGGGTAAAGATTTCCCAATTGTCTTTGTTTATACCTTACCTGGACCTCATTGCTCATTTGGCTAATGAATTTCTCAAACCAGGGCTTTTCCTCTGGATAGTATATAACCCTAAAGTCATCAGAAATTCCGGCTTTTTCTGCAGCAATCTGAATAGCATCTTCAAGATTGCCTAGAACATCTACTAAGCCATTGCTTTTTGCTTGCATGCCAGTCCAAACTCTTCCTGAAGCTACTTTTAGAACATCTTCTTTGGCCATGTTTCTTCCTGAAGCCACTCTTGAGATGAAGACTTCATAGCCGTCCTCGACGTTCTGTTGGACAATGTTCTTTTCAAACTCTGTCAGCTTTCGGGTTGGGTTCATGAAATCAGAAAATTCTCCTGTTTTTGCTACATCTACAGTAATGCCCAATTTATTGTTTAACAATCCCTGAGCATTAAACCACAATCCAAAGATTCCAATGGATCCGGTGATTGTGTTAGGCTGTGCTACAATTGTATCAGCAGGAGCTGCAAGGTAATATCCACCTGATGCTGCTACTTCGCCCATTGATGCAATTACTGGTTTTTCTTTTTTGGCTTCTTCTATTTCTCTCCAAATTACCTCTGAGGCCAAAATAGATCCGCCGGGGGAATTGATTCTTAATACTATGGCTTTGACATCTTTATTTTTTCGTGCCTTTTTAATTTCTTCCTTGAAAATATCTGAGCTAATTGCTCCTTCCACACTTCCGCTTACAATCTCCCCTTCAGCTATTATTACTGCCACCCTATTTCTGGAAAGTTTGTTTTTAGAAGAAGCTGATTTGTTTATACGTGTGACATTTACGGTATTGATTGTGTCATCTTCCTCTAGTCCTAATTTTTCCTTTAAGGCATCAATGACTTGATCTTCATACCAAAGTCCATCCATTAAATTCAAATCAATAGCGTCTTGTGGTTTTCTGACGAGCATTTTTCCATTGATCTCATTGATCCTATCTATCTGTATCCCTCTACTTTCACTTATTTGGGAAAGGGCGAAGTTGTTCATGTCATTCAGGAAAGATTCAGTTTGCTCTCGATTTTCCTCACTCATTGATTTGAGAAGAAATGGCTCCACAGCACTTTTGTACTCTCCAACTCTAAAAACTACCGGCTCTATTTCAATTTTTTCAAATAGGCCTTTTAGAAAAACAACTTCAGATGAAAATCCATTAAAATCCATGCCTCCTAATGGATTCATGTAGATCTCATCCGCAACTGAACTGAGGTAGTAGCCACCTTCAGAATAGATTTCACTATAGCTGACGATGAATTTTCCCGAGTTCTTAAATTCAAGAAGCTTTTCCCTAAGTTCAGTTAGGCCAGCTTGACCTGCCATTAATAGTCCAGCCTGAAGGTATATGCCTTTTATATTATCATTGTCTTTAGCTGTGTCAATGGCTTTCTTAAGATTTGCCAAGCCTACATTGGAAGAGGGTCCAAAGAATGAGAATGCAGAAAAATCCGGATCATTTTCATTTACCCTTTCGACCAGTATCCTTCCGTTAAGATCAAGATGTAGCAAGGAATTTTCTTTTATCTTCACTTCATCTTCAGAGGATGCTATAAAAGCCAGTAAGCCGGCAAAAAGGAAAAAGCTGATGACGGAAAAGACCAACAAGCCGACGATTACAGCTAAGACATTACCTAGAAATTTCATATATCAATGATTTGAAACAAAATTAGTTCTTTTTTTTTATGTTTAAGCATTGAGAAATTTAACTCCAAAATGCAGCAAGTAGTTTTGATTATTGGTGGGAATGAAGGTGACAGGGAAACATTAATACAATTGGCCAAAGAGAAGCTTGATAGGCAATTTGGTCCTGCGGCAAAAGCGTCATCTGTATATGAGTCATCCCCATGGGGTGGGAATTCCAGTGGGAATTACCTCAATCAGGTTTTGGTTTACCAAGTGATCAAGCCTCCGATTGAAATTCTGCATGCTATCCAACAAATTGAGATAGAATTAGGCAGGAAGCGAAAAAAGAAATGGGGAAATAGAACAATGGATATAGATATCCTTTATTATGAAGACCAAGTAGTGGAATTACCGGATTTGATAATTCCACATCCTTATCTTCATTTAAGATCCTTTGTCCTTCAGCCCCTTGTTGAAATTTTACCGGATTTTTATCACCCTACTTTAAATAAAACCAATCTTGAGATGCTAAAGGATCTAGACATTAGGCATTGATGCTTATAGCTTCTGATTCTTTATTTATTTTTTTCACCAAACCTTGCAAAACTTTTCCAGGGCCACATTCAATAAAAATTTCTGCTCCGTCTGCTACCATCTGCTGAACTGATTGGGTCCATTTTACAGGAGCTGTCAATTGAGCAATTAGATTTTTTTTGATTTCTTGGATATCTGTAATTCCTGTAGTGCTTACATTTTGGTAAACAGGACATATAGGTTTATGGAAAGTAGTATTTTCAATAGCAGTCTGAAGTTTTTCCCTTGCAGGTTCCATCAAAGGACTATGGAATGCTCCTCCTACAGGAAGAGGTAAAGCTCTTTTTGCACCGGCTGATTTCATTTTCTCACATGCTATTTCAATTCCGGCATTGCTCCCAGATATGACCAATTGTCCGGGACAATTGTAATTGGCAGGCACAACAATTTCTTCTTCGATTTCCTTACAGATAGCTTCAACTTGAGCATCTTCTAGGCCTAGTATGGCAGCCATGCCGGAGGGATTGATTTCACAGGCTTCTTGCATTGCTAAAGCTCTTTGATATACAAGATTCAATCCATCCTCAAAAGAAAGTACTCCACAAGCCACAAGAGCAGAAAATTCACCTAAAGAATGTCCTGCAACCATTTCAGGCGCAAAAGAAGGGGATGTTTGAGCTAGAATAACTGAATGTAAGAATATGGCTGGTTGTGTGACCTTTGTTTGTTTAAGTTCCTCTTCGGTTCCCGAAAACATGATATCTGAGATCCTGAAACCTAGAATATGATTAGCTTTTTCAAATAGGGCTTTAGCATCAGAATTTGACTCATAAAGATCCTTACCCATACCTGTAAACTGAGCACCCTGACCAGGGAAAATGTACGCCTTTTTCATCTTTTGAATATTTTTCAGATTCAAATATATCAAAAAAAGCTGGTAGAGGTATTGAAGTATGAAAACTCAATTAAGGATTGGACATGTCTCCAAGGTCATAGATTTCCATGATTTCGTTCAAAATTGATGCAAAATCAATTTTTAAGTCTATCAATTTTCCGGTTTGAACGTCAAAAACCCACCCGTGAACTTTTACCCCTCTTTCTTTTACTGCTTTTTGTACAACAGCCGTTTTAAGCAAATTGATACATTGTTCCTGTACATTAAGTTCTACTAAGCGGTTGTATCTGTCATTTTCATTTCGAATTCCATTGAGTTCGCTTTTGTGTAAGCGGTATACGTCTCTAATGTTTCTTAGCCATGGATTGAGTATACCTAAATCAGAGGCATCCATTGCGGCTTTTACACCCCCACAAAAATAATGGCCACAGACTACTATATGGTCTACTTTCAGGTTATCAACTGCATAGTTTAAAACTGACATGACATTTAGGTCAATGCTAATGACCATATTGGCAATATTCCGATGAACAAAAACTTCACCTGGCTGAACACCCATTAAGTCTTCTGCCGTCACCCTGCTATCTGAGCACCCAATATATAATATATCTGGATTTTGTCCTTTTGCAAGTTCTTGGAAATACTTTGGATCTTTATCCAGTTTAGTGGTTATCCAACTATTGTTGTTTTCAAAAACCCTATTGATATCCATAATTTAATTGTCTTTTAAATCTTCCATTTTCAAAAACTTTGCACTTTCTGCGGGTGTCGGCAAACGACAAGTGTTTTCTTTGCCAAACCATTGATACCTATTTTTAGCTATCCAATCATAAAGATAGTCCCTGATGGATTTAGGTAGGATCCTGAATATGATAAAGACCTGCCAAAGCCCACCAAGCTTAGAGGCAATAGAAAGTGCTGCATCACTTTTGTAAAGTAAGCCTTTTTTGGTAATTAAAATAATAGAATCGATATAAGTCGAGGAAATGAAATGCCTTTTTAAAAGGGTTTTGCCGACTTCATCTTGTAATGCTGCAAGTTTAAACTGGTCTTTCTGATCATGCTTGATGATAAAATCCACCGCTCCATTACACAGATTGCATACTCCGTCAAAGAGGATGATGTCGTAATTTGCAGTTGTGTTTGGTTGCTGTTTGATCATCTCAGCAGCTGTATCGACCCTTTCAATTTCTTTTCCCTTATCGCGGGATCTAGCGTGTCAAATCTTACAATGGCAGAATAGTAATATGTTCCAGCAGGAAGGTCCTTCCCGTCTTTATCTTTGCCATTCCACCGAATATAAATGTCGTTTTCGGGAGAAGACAGACTGTTATAAGCAAAAACTTCTACGCCCCATCTGTTGACAATGATGATCTCCACACCTGTTACAAACCTAGGACACCTGCCAGTGGGATTGTCAAATGCCATAAAGGTTTCATTTACTCCATCTCCATTTGGAGTAAACGCATTAGGCAATTCGAAATTAGGACAGTTGTCTACACAGACAATGTTGCTTCTATCACTTTCATTTCCAGACCTATCTACTGCAGTAATATAATAGCAGCCCCTGAATGTGCTTAGCCCCGTGATGGTTGTACTAAGTTCAAAAGCACTTAAAGTTCTTACTAAAGTAAACTGCCCTTCTTCGCCTTCAGGGCTAAAATAAAGCCTAAAGCTATTCAATTCGTTATCGCACTCACCTGTAAAGTTGGGTTCCCACTCTAGTTGATGAATGAAATTGTTAAATCCGCAAGGTTTGTCCGCCAAGAATTCGGTACAATCAGGACCTGCAAAGGTAAGCACTGGAGGACATGGTAATCTGTCGTCATCAGGACGCGCACAGACTATTTGTGACTTATTGACTAAAGGATATTCTAAAATATCAACATTATAAGCACCTTTGGTAACCACATAATAGCAATATTCTATCTCCTTGTTTAGCCTGACACCATTATGGCTTCCATCATCTAGGTAGGTGAAACCTCCAGCTACCGGGTTCACTTCAGCGATTAGCACAAAGTTGTCTACATCTTGGGCTGCAGGGTCTGTTCTATTTCTGTAAACTTCGTGTGTAAATTGAGCCAGTGAATTATTCCAAGGAACATTGAAGTTCCATTTCAGTTCAATAGCTTCATTGATAATAGTAGGCTCCAACCGGACCGAAGATGCTGCACTTGAAGAATCTATGGTCGTATTGTTTTCCCTTAAAACAATTTTATAATTGTAAACAAGGTTTTCTGTATTCAACCCTGTATCGGTGAAAGAAGTATCAGATGTTGTCAAAACTGACACCCTGTTTGAATTTCCTGTAAACCCTACACTTCTAAGTACTTCATAGGTGAAAGGACCAGGGAACTGTACAGCATCTATATCATATGGAGGAGTCCATCTGACGAAAACTTCCCCTTCCTCTGAATCTGTATTCTCTACACTGACATTGGTAATCAAGGGCACGTCAACATCAATGGTCACACAGAATTCTTCAGAAACAATACTTTCTCCACCCCTTGGTTGTGGATATGCGGCGACCAACCTGTAACAATAAGTATTGCCAGGGGCTAAGCCCAAACCTCCATTGTTGTCAACAAAATTTGTGACGCCAATAGCTGTGGTTCCAACCAGCTGATAGCCAGGTCTGATCCCAGTTTCACATGAATCTGGTTCATATGGATTTTCATTTATTCTTCGCCAAACTTGCATTGTTTGGGCGGAATTAGCGCATCCATATGGATCCCATCTGACATCCACAGACCTTCCTTGCTGCTGGATGATATCTGAAAAAACGGGAGGAGGGCCTATTACCTTGATGTTCCATGTTTTGATATCTACAAGAGAAGGGCCAGAGCGCGGTTGATCAGAAATTCGTATCCTTACCTGATACTCTCTTTCTCTCACATGTGCACATACCGTCTGCCAGTTGAAATTGATAATGCCGGGAGAAGGTTGAAAAGTTTCAATAGGGTTATAGCTGGCTGGGGAGCTACTGATCTCCATAGGATCCCCAAATACATCAATCTTTATTGGATCTCCATCAGGATCTGAACCTTGTATGATTTCACTTATATTGGTTCCTGCCACCACGCAAAGATCATCCGGCAATATCAGTTCAGGTCTTCTATTGTTGGTGTTTTCTATGATAATCTGCATGTCCCTTACTACAAATCCTATCATCCTGTAGACACCTCCGATCTTCCTCCATTCTTGGATCTGGAAAGCAATATTATATTGTCCTGCAAGCCCTGGAGCATCCCAAATAAGATCCCCAGTGATTGGATCCATAGAAATAAATGGATTTGGCGAGCCATCTTCTCTGTTGAAGCTGAATTCTCCTGAACCCGGACTTCTGTAATTATTCACAAACCTTCCAAAGCCAAGTTTAGGTCTTACGGTAACCTCGTCAAAGAAATAGGCAAGACTGTCACCATCTGGGTCATAGGCCCCCGGGTTGTGGATATATCTAATATTTACACCTCCATTGTCAACAGGTGGGATAGTCAAAACAGGGGAGTTGTTGATGCCGATAAATGGATCTATGGTAATCATGGTTTCAACGTAAAAAGGTGTCTCTACGGAGTTGTCCATGTTTATCGTGTTGGCATTTCGGTTCATTTCTTTGAACCATATAGTGTATTGCCCAGGTCCCTGATAGGTATGGGTAATGACAAATGTATTTTTCTCGATCTGATTACCCAGAGCTTCTACTAAGGTGAAATCACTTTCAGTATTTAAGCGGACTTCTCTACCATCTCCGAAGTTGATGTCTCCAGGTCCAAAAACTACTGAAGAATTTGTATCAGTATAGCCAACTACAGTAATGCGATAAGTTAAAGTTTGGGTAGACACCCGTTCAGCGATTATTTCCCCAGCACGAATATGAGTGGCAAAGGCTTGATTGTAGGTTAAGAATAAAAGACAAAAACAAATTAAAAGTAAACTATTGATTTTCATGTAGTCTTGGGCTTTACTTTTCAAGTTATACGAAATTAACTAAACTCGGATGAAAATTTCATTTTTAATCAAACAATAAAAT
>DAIPZN010000142.1:0-9043 GCA_036782195.1 Cyclobacteriaceae bacterium
CTGCCGACCTGCAAATCTCACCGGACGGTAGGTTTGTCTATGTCAGCAACAGAGGAGTTGACAATATTGTAGTTTTTGAAATTGATCCCCAGCATCATAAACTGAAATTTTCAGGCAAATATCCCAGTGGTGGAGCGCATCCAAGAAGTATAGGCATGGATCAAAAGGGAGCCTACCTTTTTGTACTCAACCGGAATTCAGATCAGTTTCTGGTATTTGAACGAAACCAAAGAGACGGATCGCTTCGGCAAACAGAGATATCTGCCCATGTTCCAGGAGCCGTAGCTATTGTTCAGCTTTTTCTAGATTAGCTTATTCCACTTCAGTTACCTTGCCACCTATGGCGAACATCTCCCCTACATCAAAAAGTTTGGATAAGGTATATGCCATGAAATTGAAAGGAATGATATTGGCAGGAACTGAATAATTTTCTTCTAATCCTGCTTCCTCGACTTGGAGAATTTTTGCTCCTGCTTTGGTCAGTGTGTCTGCCAACTTTATGCTTCTAGAATATGTAGGTCCTTGTGAAATAATCTGAATGACTATACTGTCCTTAGCTGTTTCTTTAGGGCCATGGTCATATTGAGCCAAAGACATACCATGAAAATTACGCTTGGTACTTTCACTCAAAATCAATGCTGCTTCCATGGCAGTCGCGTAATTAGGACCACTTCCAATCACATAGATCCCATGAATAGAACCTTCTTGTAGCCAATTGTAAACTTGGTTAGCCATAGACTCCCCTTTGTTTCTGTATTGTGCAAAGTTTGATTCTATCAGATTTACCACCTGACCTACATCCATTCCAAACCCTTTATAGAGTGCCAACAGTGTATTGACAAATGTTTTAGATGAAGAGTAATTTTCCTCACCAGCCATAATATCAGTGATACCGATCAGATTTTCTGCTTTGCCCAATGCCTTGTCAACATGGTTGGTGATGGCATGATAATTTTTAAACAAGCCGCTGCACCAAACCGATTCCGAGCTTTGACCGGATTGGGATAAAATAACAGCCAAAGGATTATCTTTTCCTTCATGTAAATAGTAATAATAGTCTGCAGCTATTTCAGGAAAGATGTCCACTCCCATATATTTGAAGGCAAGTGGGGCAAAATACGAAGAACCCATACCAAGGTAAGGTACACCTAAAGGCAATCGGTAATCGGCCGTAGACTCCCAGAATAATTTGGCTTTGGATGGAATTTCAAGTAGTTCTTCTAAAATGGGGTCGTTCATAAGTTCAATTGATAAAAGCGGGCAGCGTTGCCACCGAATACCGCTTGCTGTTCTGATTGAGAGAAATTACTAAAATAAGTTTTGGCAAGATCTATAACTTTATCATAGCTAGCTGCCAATAAACACACGGGCCAATCTGAGCCATACATCAACCTTTCCGTTCCAAATGCAGCTGTAACGAGATCTAGATATGGTGTGAAATCCTCTTTAAGCCAGCCGGTCCAATCTGCCTCGGTGACCATTCCTGAAACTTTACAGCTAAGATTGTCACATGCTGCCAAGGCTTTGATCCCTTTTGACCAAGATTCAAAAGCATATTCTTTTCCAATTTCCGGTTTGGCTATATGGTCTAGAACAAAACGCTGATGGGGAAATTTCCGGACCAAAGTAAGCGCATTTTCCAAATGCTTCGGGTAGATCAGGATATCATAGGTAAATCCTGATTTTTCCAAAAGACCGATACCTGCCAAAAATGAAGGCTGAAGCATAAATTTAGGATCTGCTTCATCTTGGATAATATGCCTGAAGCCTTTCACCAACTTATTGTCTTGATAAAAAGCCAACCTATCTCCAACATCCTGCTTCCTTAAATCGACCCAGCCAACAACCCCTTTGATGAATTCGAAATCCTCAGCCAATCCGAGTAAAAAATCGTTTTCCGCTTCATCTTGGGCAGCTTGAACTGCTACACAGGCATCTATTTCATTTTTCTGCAATAATGGGTAAAGATCTTTAGGAAGAAAATCCTGTTTAATTACGGTCTTGCGCTCATCCATCCAGCTGTGTTTAGCGGGATTGTATTTCCAGAAATGCTGATGGCTGTCTATACGAATGGCATTTTGATCCTGATTCAACATTGTCAATAAGTCAGGTTTTTAAGGTAATCGATTGATTGAGGAACTTGCTTGTAATAAATGGGACTTTCGTCTTCAATGTAATAATGGCTGATATTTGTCTTCTTGGCAGCTTTAAGAATCCCAGGTATATCAATCTGTCCAGTACCTAAAGCTACATCATTTTCAACTGGAGTTCCTCCGCTTAAATTACCTTCAACCCCTTTTTTCAAATCCTTAAGATGCATCAGGTGAAAGCGTTTAGGATATTTTTTAAGAAGCTTGACAGGATCAGCACCAGGAAAATGTGCCCAAAGAATATCCAATTCAAATCCAACATAATCTGGATCAGTGGCTTTAACCATGTAATCAAATAAGGTCCCTTTTCCATAAGGATGAAATTCATAGCCATGGTTGTGATAGCAAAACAAAATCCCAAATTCCTCTTTGAGAATCTTCCCTGCACTGTTGAAATCAGCAACAGCTTTTTGGGCATCCTTTAAGCCAAAAGGAGCTTCATGGGGAATCCAAGCTACTCTGACGTATTTTGCACCTAAAGTTTTGGCCTTTTGCCCTACTTCCCAGGTCTTAGTAGTGAGATCATCATAACTTACCCCAAATGAAGAACAATACATGTCTCTTTCATCTAGCAGATGTCTAAGTTCCTCTGCTGTCTTTCCAAATAGGTTGGAGAATTCCATATCTTGAATTCCCATTGCCTGTAAAGTATCTAAAGTAGCTGCTACATCTTTTGAAAAACTATTCCTATGGGTGTAAGAAACCATTCCGGGCGTCTGGGGAAATAAAAGTCGCTGCTGCTGTGCACCCAACTCACTTGGTAGTAAAACCGCAGTCAAAAGAGCAAACAAAATAAATTGGAGATTCTTTTTCATATCAAATTATTACCTAGGCTATTCATGTTTCGAGACTTTGAAAATAAACAATAGATATCAAAAGTGATTGGATCTTGAGAGAAACTATACAAGCGGCAAAAGCCCAAAACACAAAATCGCGATTTTGTTTAACAAACCCGTAACAGAAAATAAATTCTATTTTTAAAAGAAAAAGTTATTTTTAAAAAGTTTTAAATGTCATTTTAATTAAATTATCATGAAACACTGTTTACCTAGAATTTATTTCTTATTCCTAATCCTGCTTTGGGCAATACCTGATCTTTACGCTCAGACCTTAGCTACATGGGATTTTGCAGGAGAGCCGGGAAATCAAATCAGCACACCAGGCCTTGGAAGTGAAGGCATTACTCCATTGCCTTTTGGCAGAGGTATTGGCCTAAATGCCACAGCTGCCGCCAATTCGATCAGTACTTCCGGTTGGAGTATCACAGACCCTAATGATTACATAAAATTTGGTATTGAGATCGCAGAAGGAAGGGCTGTTTTTCTCGAAAACCTCCTTATCTCAACCCGCTCGTCCAACACCGGACCTGGCAATTTGGCCCTCCGATATAGTGTGGACGACTACAGTAGTAACTTAGCCACTTGGACCCAAACGGAAACGAATTTCAATAACCAAGTCATTGACTTGAATTTTCTAGGAAGACTCACTGGGATTATAGAATTCAGAATATATCTGCTCATTGATATCTCTGCAAATGGAGGTACTGTAGCAAGTGCAGGGACCTTTCGAGTTGCCAACTTCAGTGAAAGTGGGATATTGAGACCTGTTCAATTGACCGGAACAATTGAAACCAATGACGTTCCGAACCCTGTTTTGCTCTTGAATTACAATTTTGAAGGAGAGCCAGGAAATCAGGTTGCCACTGCCCCTGATGCAATTGCGGATGGACTACAGGGAATTGATTTTAGCAGAGGCCCTGGGATCAATCCAGCGGCTGCAGCTAATTCTATCAGCTCCAATGGCTGGGACAGTGGTGATGACAGACACTTCAGCTTTGGATTTGTGGTCGCACCTGGAAAGTTGGTGGACCTTTCAGATCTGAAAATTGGCAGCAGATCCTCCAATACAGGACCACGGGATATGGCATTAAGATACAGCGGTGACAATTTCACCAGCGACTTGGCAACATGGACTAGTGCAAATGAATTTTTGAATCAGGTGATAGACCTAAGCAGTTTGAGGAACCTGAGCGGGCAGATCGAATTCAGGATTATCAATAAAAGCAATACTGCCGTGAATGAAGGTAACATCGGCAGTGGCGGTACTTTCAGGATTACGAATTTCTTTCCGGATAATACCGGAACTGGAATTACCGGAATAGTCAAAGATGCTGAAGGTGTTGAGGTACCCACCTTGCAAGCAAGTCCAAGCACACTTTCTTTTGGGCAATTAGCCCAAAATCAAGATGTGCAAAAACTGACTTACACCCTTACCGCCCAAAATTTGGAAGGACCTGTGACCATACAGGCAACTGATCCGTTCTTACTCTCATTTGAGGATCAAGAGCCACAGAGCTCGTTGGTCTTGAGCAGGTCACAACTGGAAGGAGAAGTAACTATTGCAGTAAGTGTGAATAGCCAAAATACCGGAAGTTTTGCTGGTACCATCAGCCATCAAACAGCAGGAACCATTCCTGTCAATGTTCAGGTGACTGCTACTGTTTTTGATCCATTTGACATCAGCGAAAACTTTAATACCTCCTGCCCTACAGGTCTTCCTGAAGGTTGGAATGCCGTTAGTGTTTCCGGTGCACAAGTATGGGGATGCACTACATTTGGTAGAAGTACGACTTCCAATACCGCCTCATCCCCACATGGACTGCAGATCAACGGATTTGCTGGAGGTGCCCAGGACAATGAGGATTGGTTGATTACACCCGCTTTTGACCTACGGTCATTTGATTTCCCTTTACTCTCCTTTTGGAGTAGAGTGGCTTTCTCAGGGCCTAGACTCCAATTGATGGTTTCTGAAGATTACCAAAATGGAGATCCAAGACTGGCCAATTGGACGATCTTGAGTGACCGATTTGCCAATGGTGATATTTGGACCCCTTCTGGAGACATTAATCTTAGCGAATTCAAATCTGCGGCAGTCCGGATAGCATTTGTCTATACCTCATCCCCTGAATCAGGTGCAGCCAGATGGACTTTGGATGATTTTAGCTTAAGCAACTCAGACAATCCTCCTGCTCCTTTCTTGAGCACTTCATTGGGTAATGTTGATTATTACCATTTCGGTGTAGTACCTGAAGGTGCTACTTCATCCAATTTATTCACATTCACATTGTCTCTCAGTGATGCTGTTGCACCTTTGCAGGTAACCGTAGGGCCAGGATTTGAGCTATCTTTAGATGGTTTGACTTTTAGTCAAATTCTTAATCTGTCTCCCGAAGAAATCTCGTTTACACGAACAATATCGGTGCGGTTTGCTCCTCAGGCTGTGGGTGCGTATAATGGACCAATCCGATTCAGTAGTGGTGATATTCAAGTACAACGTGGTTTTCTTTCAGGCGCTACCATTGAAAAGTCCAACACTTTTGACGTTGTAAGCTGGAATATTGAATGGTTTGGGTCAACCTTACCAGGCCAAGGACCTACCAATGTGAATCAACAACTTCAGAATGTACGCACCATCTTTGAAGACTTGCAGGCTGATGTTTATGCTTTGCAAGAAATCATTGATCTGCAAAAAATCGAGGAATTAACAGCAGCACTGCCTGACTATGGTTACATTGTATCACCTGCCACATCTGCAGGTGGCACCTTCGATGAAGCCCAAAAATTGGTATTTCTTTACAACAAGCGTACCGTAGAACCTATTACTACCCGGGTATTGCTTCAGGGCGTGCAGGAAAGCGACCTTGTTGGTTATCCTTCTACACCGGATAGGTTTTGGGCAAGTGGTAGGCTACCATTCCTTATGGAAGCCAAAGTTAACATCAACGGCAGCAGCCAAAACATCAACCTGATCAATATACATACCCGATCTAATGGAGGTGGTGAAAGTGCTGCTAATCCTAGGTATGCCATGCGACGCTACGATGTTGAAGTTCTGAAAGATTCTTTGGACCATTACTATGGGGATGTCCCATTCATGCTTCTAGGAGACTTCAATGATGACCTTGATGAAACTGTAGCAGATCCGTCTGCACCGACTGTAAATACGACAGAAACTTCCTTTATTAAATTCATCAATGACTCTACAAGGTATATCCCGGTTACCTTGAGCCTCAGCAATGCTGGACTGCGTACGTTTATCGCTTTTGAGAATGTGATTGATCACATGATCATTTCTGATGAGCTAGCTGACAACTGGTTGGTGGATTCCGAACGTATAGTTGCTCCCTTCAACCTCGTGACGAATTACCAAAACACAACATCCGACCATCTACCTATTAAGGTCCGCTTTACCCTAGATTGCGATATAGAGCCAGGAGAAATAGTAGGCGATGCTGCTGCTTGTGCTGAAAGTGACCTGGAATTAGTGCTGATAGGCGGTAAGTTTGAGCAAGTAATACAATGGGAAGTTTCCATAGATTCAGGTGTGACTTGGACAGTATTGGAAGGTTCCAATACCAAAACTACATTGGACGTTTCTGCCATCCGGAAGACCTCAATGTTCAGGGCATTGTTGCAGTCGGGCATTTGTGAACCTGTCTATACAAACCCATTCTTGATCAATATAAATGTTATCGAAACACCCCAAATCAGCTTTGACAAAGGAAGACTAAGGACTATAGAAGGTCCATACACCTACAGATGGTTCCGAAACGGCAATTTAATCCCCAATTCCAACAGGTCCTCCATTAATCCACAAGGTACTGGAAACTATACGGTTGAAATAACTGACACTACTGGTTGTTTTGCCAATTCCCCAATTTTCCGTTTCCCAATAGCATTTGAAGCTAACCTCAGCTATCAAATCATGCCAAATCCTGCAAGAGAAATTGTGACGGTAAGCCTCAAACAAGCAGAAGGTCTTGTCAATTTTGAATTGAAGTCAATTTTTGGCAAAAAAATAGAGGGGACCATCACTGACCAAGGCTATGCCCAATTCGATGTTTCTTCTTTGGCAAAAGGAATCTACTTAATTGTTATTACGGACAACAGAGGTAGAGCACAAATAGGCAAATTGCTAGTTCAGTAAAAGTCAAGCTAATTTTATGTTTTCTTAAGGCTGTCCCACTTTGTGAGGCAGCCTTTTTTTTCGGAGGTATCTTTGCTTTCATATACTCAACAATGTATATCTGGTTTAGGAGACTAGTGCATTTTAATCTCCTTTCATCAAAAATTGTTTACTTTGCACCTTTATGACCATGCAGCACATGTCCCCTTTTGAAGATATAAGACCTTATTACGATACAGAAGTAAACCAAGCAATCCGCGAAATCATCAACCATCCCATGTTGAAGGCAATGATGAATTTCACCTTTCCTGACAAACCTGATGAATATTGGAAAGATCTCATGCTTCATTGTCACTCCATTAGAGATTTCCAGATCAATTTCATCTATCCTGGTGTCAAGAAAGTCCTTGAAAAGAGTTCGGATGGCCTAAGTACTTCAGGATTTGAACGTTTGGAAAAAAACAAAGCATACCTCTATATTTCCAATCACCGAGACATCATACTTGACACGAGTCTGCTCAACTGCTGTCTATATGAAAACAGTGCTTTGATGACCACTTCCGCGATCGGCGATAACCTGGTGAAAAAGCCATTTTTGAAACATTTGGCCAAATTGACAAGGAATTTTATCATCAAGCGTGGATTACCTGCAAGAGAACTTTTGGATAGTTCAAAGAATATTTCAGCATACATAAGGCAGAGTCTTCTTCGGGAAAACAGGTCTGTATGGATAGCCCAACGTGAAGGAAGAACAAAGGATGGTAATGACCAAACCCATAAAGGTGTTTTGAAAATGATTGGCATGGCTGCAGACAATGAAATGGACTTTTTAACCTATTTCAAAAGTCTGAATATTTTGCCAGTCAGCATTTCTTATGAATATGACCCAACTGATGTTCTGAAAATGCCAGAGCTATTGGCTAAAGCAAAATCAGAAATCTATATTAAAGGTGAAAATGAAGATTTTCACACCCTTTTAAGCGGAATTCTTGGAGATAAAAACCGGATCCATATCCATATCGGTAACCCTATCAACAAAGAAATTGATGAGATTGCCAAAACATTCGGTAGTCCAGCCAAGCAATTACAGGCACTTTGTGACCTCATTGACCGACAGATAGTGTTGGGCTATAAGTTATGGCCTACAAAATATATTGCGTATGACCTATTGCATGGCGGTGACACATATGCTATGCACTATACTGAAGCGGAAAAGGCCAGATTTGTAAAGCGATTTGAAAAAGGTGTAGACCAAAATGATCCTGTTGCAGTGAATAGCTTCCTTTCTATGTACGCAAATCCGGTTAGTAACCAGAAAAAATTATTAGAAGCCTAAGAAAATTTAGTCGCAAAATATTTACCTGCTCATGAAACCGATCTTTATCTTGACAATGCTGATGTTTGGGAACTTCAATTTCCTGTATGGTCAGGACAGCATTCCTGTGGGTCGGATTGAAACCAATTTAGGAGAAATCCTTTTTACTTTTCACGAGCAGACTCCAAATCATAAAAGTCACTTTATCAACTTAGCCAATGCGGGCTATTGGGATTCACTCACCTTCAATAGGGTTATTCCCGATTTTGTTGCCCAAGGTGGTTGTCCCGATACAGAGTCCGGATTTACTGACCCAGATTACCTACTTGAGCCGGAATTTGACCTTTCGCTTAAGCATTTTTATAGAGCCGTGGGGGCAGGAAGAGATGATAATCCGGGCAAACTATCTGCAACTTGCCAATTTTACATCGTACAGAACCGTAACGGATTACACCGGCTAGACGGTAATTACACCGTCTTTGGACAAGTCGTAAAAGGCATGGAGGTAGTTGATAAAATTGTGTATTTGGAAAGAAACAAATATGATGAACCTATACAACCTGTGACTCTAAAAATCAGCATTCAATGGCTTGATAAAACGTCCTTTTTACAG
>DAIPZN010000143.1:0-8832 GCA_036782195.1 Cyclobacteriaceae bacterium
AATTAAGATTGTAGTTATAAACGAAAGATTTATTTTTGTGAAAAATGGTTAAAATGGATTTTTTTGTATTTGAATAGTTATAAAATCGAAAAGAAATAAATCTATTTTATAAAGAATATTCCTGAAAAAACTCTTAAAATTGATTATTTGTATAAAAACATATAATAAAATATAGTTTTATTTACTAGGATTAAATTATTGGGTAATTACACTAAACATTTAAAAAATGCAAAAAACCCAGATAGTTCTTAGCTACCTGGGCTTTCTCATCCTTTATTTACACCTTATTTACTCTTTTATTAATCTGAATGTTTTGAAGAGTCTATTGTTTCGGATCTGAACCATATATACCCCGCTTTTCATCAAATTGTCCGGAAGATCAATGGCTATGCTACCACTATGGCTCTCAAAGGCTCGATTCAAAATTTCCTTTCCTGCCATATCTGATATGGTAATCATTACATGTCCGTGTTCTTTGGGCAGTATGATATTTATGTTATGCTGAGCTGGGTTAGGAAACAGTAGCATGGTTGCTGTACCGATTTCTGATGCTTCCTCCTCAGTTTCATTGGTATTGACTGTTTCATCAGTTCTTGCACTTAGGTTGCCAGTCACAAAAGTCCATACTTCTGATCTTGTACCCCAACTTGAGGAATCCGGCACCCTGACTCTCCAATAGTACCTTGTATTAGGTTCTAATCCTGTCACTGTATAGGATTCTGTGGTAATCCTACCTTGATTGTAGATATAAGAATTAAATGTGCTGGTCTTGGATATTTGTAGCCGGTATTCTGTTGCGCCTTCTACTTTATTCCATTTAAAATTCACTTTGGTTGCTAAGTTAGTGGAGTTGTCTTGGGGGCTAATCAGCGTCGCAATTCTGGATGCTGTAGATGAAGCAGTGGTAAAACTCCATACCGATGACCAGCTAGAGGTCCCCGTGCTATTGGAAGCTGATACTCTCCAGAAATATCTGGTATTTTCAACTAGCTGAGGGGTATTAAAAGAGCTGGAAGTGCCTGTTGTTTGATTGACAACAAATGAAGAGAATGAACTTGAAGTAGAAATCTGAATTCTGTAATTGGTCGTATGTTCACTGGCATTCCATCTTAAAGTAGTCATGGTTGGGATTCCAGTGGCAGAATTGGCTGGAGAGATCAATAGGGGAGTAGCAGGTATAGGCGCTGGAACATTTGCTAGAGCAGCAATTTCACTTGCGGTAAGGGCTCTGTTGTGGAGCCTCAAATCATCAATTCGGCCTAACCATCTACCGCTTCCGTTTCTTGCACCAATTTGAAGAGGATTGGAATCATAAAGAATTGACGGAGAAGTATAGGTGGCTGAATTATCCAATACACCATTGATATACAAACTGGTTCTGCTTCCGTCAAATGTTACTGCGACATGCATCCAAGTTGTTCCATCAGTTGGATAATTCTGAATTGATCTCAACCGATAAGTACTGCCATTCGTTTCCCTGTTGAATCGGAATTCTAGGACACCTGTGTCTATCGTCCGCAGTTCAAATCCGTCTATAGCCCCTTTTGAAATGATAAATCTATTTCCCAAACTTTGAGGGCTAATCCATACAGCTATAGTCAATGCCCTAGGATTGAGAGCTGATTTGTGGGGAACTGATCCAAATGTTCCAGTAGTTCCATTTAAGTTTGAGGCATTGCCTATTCTTCCGGCAATCCATGTGATACCATTGGAATTGGAAACTGTTGCGTCATTGCTATTGCCTGAACTGTCAGACATTCTTGTTCCGCTACTTTCATTCATGGTCCAATGACCCAATAAGTCACTTGCTACAGATTGCATCAAAGTTTCTGCTCCTGATTTAAATAACCATGTTGGGCTAAATTGACCTGCAGTATTGTTCCGGAAAGGCCTTACTCTCCAATAATAGGTAGTATTGTCCTCGACCTGATCCAAAATGTACCTGGTATCTTTGAGCCCGGATATGCTTACAACGAATGTGGAGAAGTTACTGCTTTTTGACACTTCTAACCTATAGCTATCTGCCAATAACGCTTCTTCCCAATGCAAGGTCACTGTTTTGGACAAGTTGGTCGAATTGTTGGTCGGAGAAATCAAGGCGGTATTTTCCGGGCCAGCTTGGTTTGTGGAAGTTGTAAACTTCCATGTCAGAGACCTGGCACCATCACCTGCAGGATTTCTTGTTCTCACACGCCAATAATATGTTCGGTTTTCTCTTAGTGGAGGGAGCTGATAAGAAGTTCCTTCAATACCGCCAACATTGACTGTATATGTTGAAAAATCTGCTGTTTCTGATACCTGAAGCCTGTATTCTGAAGCACTTGAAACATTGGCCCAGCTTACATGAATGTTGTTGGCAGGTCTTGTGGAGTTGTCTGCCGGACTGAGTAAGGTAGTAGCTGGCGGGATTCCGCTATAGGTTGAAGACCTTACGTTCCAAACTTTTGAAGCAGTGCCAGATCCAGCTTCATTTGATGCAATCACCCTCCAGAAATAGACAGTGTTTGATTTTAGGTTGTTTAAGGTAAACGAATTTCCTGTAATTCCTGATTGGTTCAAGACAAATGTGCTGAAATCGGAAGTAGTGGATACCTGAAGTCTATAGCTGGTAGCCACAGGGTCCCGTTGCCAAGAAAAGGTAAGTGTTGTACTGAATTTGTTTGAATTGTGGGCAGGACTGATTAGGTCTACTCGTGATGGTGGTTGGGTATAGGCGGTGGTTCTAACCTGCCAGACGGTTGAATTTGGACCGCCACCAGTACGGTTAAAGGACCGTACTCTCCAAAAATATGTTGTATTCGATCTTAAATTGTCTACCACAAAAGAAGTTGAGGTAATCTCTTTTTCATTGACTACATAGCTTGAAAAATCGGGAGAAGTGGAAATTTGAAGCGTGTAATGTTGCGCAGTAGGTTCTGGGAGCCATTCAAAGTTAAGCGCAACAGGGTGTGCAGTTGTATTGGTTGTAGGACTTAGCAGTTGGCTGGCATTTGGCAAAGTGCTAAAACTTACTGTTCTGAATCTGAATACGGCAGAAGCAGGTCCTGTTCCAAAGGAATTGATTCCACGTACTCTCCAAAAATACACAGTATTTTCCGAAAGAGCTCTTGTGCGATAAGTGGTACTGCTAAGACTCCTTTCATCAATAATGATAGAAGAAAAATCTGAGGTGGTAGAAATCTGAAGCCTGTAGGATGTTGCATTTGGCACTTGAGCCCATCGGAGATCTGCAAAAACAGAAATGTCAGTAGTGCCTGAGGCGGGTGCCATTAGGAGGGGGGCCTCCGGAACCTGACTTGTTGTACTTGTTTTGAAGCTCCAGGTGTTTGAATACGAGCCATTTCCTGATGCGTTGGAAGCCCTAACTCTCCAATAATAAGTAGCATTCGCTACCAGCGAAGGAATAATTTGGCTGGCAAAAGTAATGTTGTCAAAGGTGGTTACATTGCTGCTGAAGTCGGCAGTAGTGGATATCTGTAGTCTGTAGGTGCTGGCATTACTTACAGGAAGCCATGCTAAGGTCACATCTACCGGAACTACTGTTGAGGTATTTGTTGGGCGAAGTTGATTAGGTCTTAATGGTACACCTGGGTTTTTTGCATCAACAAGGTGCTGTACAAGACTGTTGATATAGACTTCAACATCAGTGTAATATGGATGGAGGTTGTATTCCCTGTCATTTGATCTATTGGGATTCAAATTGTTAGTCACCTCCCAAGCATCAGGCATCCCGTCATTGTCAGTGTCAACTGGGGGAGTGGATGATTTTAAAGATGGCCAGCCTCCAACATCAGTTTGGCTATCAATGATACCATTTGTACTTCCTCCAGAGCCATTAAATGTAAATCTTCTATTGGTAGTTTCTTGGATGATTCTAGTGTCTACAGGATCCCGTTTAAAACTTGCACCCACTATTGCTAGTACTCTCTGATAAGCTATAGAGGCGGAATGCGTAACTTCATATACACTGGAAGGAAGTGCAGAACTTAGTTTTATCCTGGTAAGGTCTGAACTGGTTCCATCAGAAGCGTTGACGCCTTGCCAATTGTCATTATTGACTTCTGTATTGCCTTCTAGGATGTTTCCGTCTACATAGAATCGGCCATAATCATACTTGGTTCCATCTTTTAAAGCATGGAGAAAAAAATCATTTTTTCTAGTTGCCGGGCCTGATTTGTAGTAGTTGTTGATAAGGTTAAACCTGCCTTCTTCACCTCCTCTTGTTGCTTGGTCTCTCCAGTTATAAATGACATTGTTTCTGAAATCCACTATTCCTCTGAAATTTCTAAGATCTTCGTCAGACTTATAAACTCCAGGATGATCAAAACGTGGATTCCTATTTGTAAAGTGGGCGATCAGATTGTGATGAAAGGAAGCGTTTTTTCCTCCCCAAATTCCCCCATAACCATGTTCTGATTTGTCGTGGTTGCTGTAATTTAAACCTTCCGATAAAATGCTCCATTGGAATGTGAAATTTTCATTGGCATAAAATGAGCCCGTCTCATCTGTTCCCCAGGAAAGGGAACAATGGTCAATGATAATATTCCGATTAAAATTGCTTTCCATGGAGTCCATGTATGCTGCTGTAATCCTGTCCCCAAGTCTAAACCGCATAAATCTGATGATGACATTGCTAGTGTTAATCGACAAAGGATAATTAGCCAATGTGATTCCGTCACCAGGTGCAGTCTGTCCGGCAATGGTGATATCTGGACTTGAAATGCGTAGTGGGCTATTCAGAAAAATAGTGCCTGATACTTCAAAAATTATGATCCTTGGTATTTTAGTATCGATTGCCTCCCGTAAACTTCCAGGTCCAGAATCATTGAGATTGGTGACTTTAATGACTGTGCCGGCCCTTCCGCCGGTGGTAAATCGTCCAAATCCTTCAGCGCCAGGAAAGGATAATGTCTGTAGTAGGTTGGGGTCATAGTCTGAAGGCTTCTGCTGTGCTTGCAATCCTACTAAAGGTAGGAGGGTGAGGAATAAGAAGAAGCATGAAAAAGTTGAAATTTTGGTCGAATTGAATTTCAACATGGCTTTAATAGGTTGGCGGTTCTTACTAGGGTAGATTAGCTATAAAAAATCACGAAATTATTATATTGGTATAATAATTGCTAGTGACTTTTTGTGGCTTTTTCTTGCCTATCAAAGTTCTTGCCAAAAAAGTATTTTTTTAAAGTAATGGAGCAAAAAAAAAGCTACCCGGAGGTAGCTTGAATTTATTCAGCTTATTTTAAAAAGCTGTGTCATGAGTTTTCTTGCCAAAGATGGTAAGCCAGATAATTTTGAGGTCTAGCAAAAAGCTCCAATTGCGAAGGTACCACAAATCATATTGTGTTCTTTTTCTTTTTTGCTTGTCAGTTTCCAATGGCCCTCTCCAGCCATTCACCTGAGCCCAACCGGTTATGCCCGGTTTATAATAATGACGAACCATGTATTTGTCTTCAGTCTCTTGCATTACCTGATTCAGGAAGGTTCTATGGGGTCTAGGACCAACCACACTCATTTCGCCTGTAAGTACATTGATGAACTGAGGCATTTCATCAATAGAGTATTTTCTTAAAAATTTACCGATTTTAGTAATTCTAGGATCATTCTGTACTGTAGATTGTGTTCCGCCCACAGCTGAATCACAATTTTTCATTGTACGGAATTTATAAACTTTGAAAGGTTTGCCGCCTTTTCCAATCCTAACCGGACAATAAAAAACGGGACCTGGTGAATCAAGTTTGATAATGACAGCAATTATTGCAAATACTGGTGCCAAAAATAGCAGGGCACAAATTGCAAAAAGTACATCAAAAACATTTTTAATAAAGTTGGGGAACCAGTTGTCCAACGGAAGCTGACGGATGTTGACCACTTGAAGATCACCAAACTGATAAGTTTTGACACTCTCTCCAAAAATACCTTGGTAATCAGGTACAAATCTGATTCTTGTACCATGGAAATCTGCAATTTCTATAATCGACTTTATCTTGCCTAATTCATTATAAGGTAAGGCTATGATAATTTCGTCCGCATAATTTTCTTTCAGGTAGTCCTTGAGATTATCCAAGTTGGCAACTACTCTATCCCTTTTCTGAGAGTTGGTTGAATCATTGCAATCTATAAATCCCTGAATCGCATACTTTGCATAGGAATTGGCTTCAAGGGAAGATGCTACCGTATTGGCATGTGTGCCTGAACCCGCAATTAAGGTAGTGCTCATTCTCACCCGTCTCTCACGGATAGGTGTATAAAATCTGATAATCAAAGAATTTGTGATAAAACCTAAAGCTGGAATTCCCATTAAAATAGCTACCAATAGATTGCGAATGTCCTTTGGAAAAGAGAACAGAAGATAAATGATTCCGATTACTCCTGCCAAAATGAAATAAGTCTTAAAATATTTATTAAGCCTGGACTTAATAAAACTATTGCCGTTCCAATCTACATATAACTTGTTCGAATAACCGATAATCAACCATAATGCTATCAGGGTAATCAAACCGAATATTTCAAAAGTATCAATGTACATGTCATTGATCCTGTAAAAATACAGGGACACAAAAAACGCAAGTGATAGATTCATAACGTCCCAAAAAACCAATATGGGCACGTTATTTTTATGAATGTTTGTCATTGCCTTGAAAAATTTATTACTAGGATTTATTTAATCTTCTTTTTTATTGAAATAATACATTCTGCATTCTAGGTCATCTTAGGCTAATAAACAGCTTCAAAGATACAATAAAATGCATTTCAATGCCTATTGCCTTCATTTATTATAACCTCCAGCAAGAATCCTGTAAGAACCTAATCAATTTCAAAATTAATAAAATTTTTACAAAACCAAAATAAACTGCAAAATTTTTGATGTGAAAAACATTTAAATAAATTCAAACGATCAATGGTAAATGCTGTTAAATTAATTTGCTTGTTTTTCAAGTGGGGTCATTTCTGGGAATGTTGTAATAGCTTAAAATTCATTAAACAACTTATAGTTGAAATTTAAGAATTCTAATTTTTTATTAGAATCCACATATATTCAATTCTTATGCCAAAGAAAATATATCAGGTTGTTATAATCTATTAATCACAATTACTTTTTTATTACAATTTTTCATCTGCAATCAACCTTTAGGTAACCAACTTGTTGATTGAGCTCTGACATGTAAAAATGGCTTGCGCCGGGCATAAAAATTTTTAGGTTATCTTGGACAGAAAGTGGGCTGTTGGGTGCAGTAAGCTTAACCTGCAGTTTAGGCACACTTTTATTGCCAAAAAGAATTCCGATTACGTAAATTAAATACATGAATAAGTTAATAATCGGTCCTAAATGTAATAATATGAATCGGGTTGTACAACATGCTTGCCTATTTCTTTTGGTAATGGGGCTGTTTAGTTGTGAAAAAAACAGCAGAGATGATTTCCAGTCAGAAGAGTGGGGAAATTATTGGTTTCAGGGAAGAGCTGAAATCAGCACCTTTGAACTAAAACAAATGCGGTATGGTGAGGAAAGATTAGGCGAGGCTGCTTTGATTTATGTTACAGAGGATTTCTCTAGGAAAAAGCATGTCAAGTTAGATCACCCTGAAAGTGCTGGAAATGATAAAGTTCCTGTCTTGAAACTTAACCAGACCAGGAGTTTTCTCACAGGAATTTACCCTTATCAAGTTATGTCTTCTGCTTTTACGCCGATTTTTGAAGATACTTTTGGCCTAAAATTCTCCTCTTCTATTCAAGAGTGGTGTGGACATACTTACCTGCAGGTTAACAGGCAATCAAAAACAAAGTATTCTGCTAAACTTTTTTCTTACTTCGAACAAGAAGGTGATGCTGACTTCACTTTTTCGGGAATTTTGGAAGATGATTTATGGAATATATTAAGAATCAACCCCAAATACATTCCCTTGGGAAAAGTCGATCTTTTGCCTTCCTTGGTCCATCTTAGGTTGTTCCATTTACCTCTTTCTACTGTAGAAGCAGAAATTACCATGATGTCAATCGAAAATGGCAAAAAAAGACTTGTGGTGAATTATCCGGCAATAAAACGAAATCTAGAAATAGATTTTGAAGCTAGATTTCCTTTTGAAATTTTGGCTTGGAAGGAGACAGTCACCACTAAGGAAGGTGTTGCGGAAGTCAGCACTGCGAAAAGGAAGGGTTTTAGAAGTATAGACTATTGGAATAGGAATTCAAATGCTGATGAATTTCTTAGAAAAGAACTTAATTTGAATTGAGTTAACCGCTATTGGTGCTGTTCCGTTCAAATTCACCTGCCGTGAAATACATAATCCTTTATTTTATTTATGCAGTTTTTCTTGGCTCAATGGGATATTTCGTCCCAAGGGAAGAATTTTTCTGGATGCTGATGTCCTATGGTATTTGTTGGGCTGCTTATTATTTTATTGTAAAAAGATCATTTGCCTTTTCATCAGGCTTTCTCCTTGCTGCAGGTCTTCGGATTGTTTTGCTCTTTTCCCTTCCTTGGCTTTCAGATGATTTTTACCGCTTCTTCTTTGATGGTCAGTTACTTGCTCATGGGGTCAATCCTTATATACACCTACCTGTTGATGCTCTTGACCTTCTTGATACACTTCCTTCAGCAATACGAGATCAGCTACTTGATGGAATGAATTCGCCCTTGTACTTTTCCGTTTATACACCTCTCAACCAGCTGTTTTTTTGGGTTTCAGTTATGTCTAATGATCGGATCTTTTGTAATATTCTTATCCTAAGGTTAATCATTGTTGCATTTGACCTTTTAAGCATCTTTTTGGTTTACAAGATCACCTCAATTTTTGAACAGGCAACAAAATATATCTGGCTGTATGCATTTAATCC
>DAIPZN010000144.1:0-8586 GCA_036782195.1 Cyclobacteriaceae bacterium
TCGTGAAAACTTAACTACTTGTTTATATGGGGAAGAAATCTGAAATTGGAGTTTTGTTTCTTATTTCAAGTAGTGGTGGTATTGAATCTTTAACCTTTGGAAAAAATGCATAAATACGTTAAAATAGGAATTTTGGTAATAGTCTTGGTCCTGGTAGCTGTAGGCTATTGGCGGTATTATTTTGTTTTCAGTGAAGGAGTCAAGGGAGGCAATCTCAATTATTTTGAAAGAAAAGGTTATGTTTTTAAAACCTGGGAAGGTAGGATCGTGCAGGAAGGTTTCCAAAGTCCTACTGCAGGTGCGCTACAAAGCAATGAATTCAGATTCAGTGCCCAAGGAGATGATGTAGCACAAAAATTAGAGCGCGCGGGTGGAAAATTTGTGGAATTGCGCTACAAGGAATATCTCAACCCGCTCCCTTGGAGAGGAGCGAGTGAGTTCATTGTCTATGAAGTAATAGAAATTGGAGAAAGCGGAAGTAGATCCCGCAATAGCGAGCTTCCGGTGAATAGGGATTAACAATCCCTATTTTTTTGCCCAATAATCAACAACCAAAACCTGGTCAAGGTGAGGGCCTACTATGGAACCGAATACTTTGTGGTCTGGATGTGGCAAGTAGTCGTCTCTATCTTTTTCGGATGCAAATGTCAGTAAAAAGCAATGCGTAAAGCCTTGATCAAGCCCTTCAGGACTATTGTTGGTACCATATTCTATGGCTTTGATCGCATCGATTTTTTCGGGAAGAGCCATAAAGGCATCTACCACATTTTGAACGTCTTCTGCTGAAGATTCATCTTTAAACTTGAATAAGACTACATGTCTTAAGACATTTTCCATTTCTGCTGTGTTTGTTGCAACTGTTGCGGTTTGAGATTCATTTTGCTGTTCAGGAGCTTGGCAAGCCATTACCAAAGAAGCCAGCAAAGGCAAGAGAAAGTATTTTTTCATGGTTATAAGGTTGGTTGGTTACGCAATTTCCAAAAATGCCACCAACCTTGGGTACCGTCTATACAATTTCTTGATCCAATTTTATAATTTTTTGGCATATTGAAGATGTTGACCATTGCATGATCCTGAATGAAAATGATTTTGAGATTTGACAGAGTACTATTTTTTGGTGCATTTTTTCTTGGCCTGAACATAACTTCCGTTTCTGCACAGACACTGGCCCTACCCCATTTGCTCGATAGTGTGGAAGTCATCAGAGACGGAAATGGGATCAACCATATTTTTGCCCGCAATGAACATGACCTTTTTTTTAGTCAGGGCTATCTGGCCGCAAAAGACAGGATATTTCAATTTGAGCTTTGGCGGAGGCAGGCTACTGGAACATTATCTGAAATCCTTGGACCAAGGGAACTTCAAAGAGACATGGGAGCACGCCTTTTCAAATTCCGTGGAGAAAAAAAGCAGGAACTGAATCATTACCATCCCAGAGGTGAAGAGATTGTTGATGCTTTTGTGGAAGGAATAAATACTTACATCAGAGAAGTCAGGGAGGCTCCGGAAAAATTACCTATTGAATTCAAAATTTTAGATATCCTACCTGGTTATTGGACTTGGGATGTGGTCATCTCAAGACATCAGGGACTACTCGAAAATGTCAAAGATGAACTGGAATTTAGCAGGGTGGTGAGCCTTGTCGGGGCAGATAAGGCAAAAGAGCTTTTTTACTTCCATCCCAACATACCGATACTTGACATTCATCCGGATATTCCGCAGGCATTGCTCTTCAAGGATATTTTAGCACCCTATGTGGCATTTAGAAGTCCTATCAAATTTCATCCTGAGGATATCCTACCGGAATTCCAAAACCAACAGCTTGCTTTCGCACAATTGGAGAATATCTCTAAAGAACATCTGAATCAAGAGCGACATACCCTGGGCAGCAACAATTGGGTAATCTCTGGACAGAAAAGCAAAACAGGTTTTCCAATCCTTGCCAATGATCCACATAGGCTTCAGGCTATTCCTTCGCTGAGATATTGGGTACACCTACATGCTCCCGGTTGGGATGTTGTTGGAGGCGGAGAGCCTGTGATTCCCGGTGTTTCCATAGGCCACAATACCTTTGGCGCATGGGGTTTGACCATTTTTGAAACGGACATGGAGGATATGAGAGTTTATAGTTTAAATCCCGATAATCCCCATCAATATAGGTATAAAGGCAAATGGCACACCATGAATATGATACAAGACACCCTTTCGGTCAAAGGTGAACCTGACAGGATTGTGCAACATTTCTATACCATACATGGCCCGGTGACCTTCATTGATACTGAGCTGAAAAAGGCTGTGGCAGTGCAGTGTGCTTGGCTTGAACCTGGTGGAGCACCATATTTGGCGAGTTTAAGCATGAACCAAGCGCGTAGCTGGGAAGAGTTTAGAGAAGCCTGTTACCGCAACCATGTTCCAGCAGAAAACATGATCTGGGCAGATAAAGAAGGAAATATAGGTTGGCAGGCAACCGGTATTTCACCAATCCGGAAAGGATTTTCAGGATTGGTGGCATTATCAGGAAGTGGCACCCAAGAATGGGAAGGTTATTTGCCAATTTCTCAAAGACCCCATTCGCTAAATCCACTCTCAGGATTTATTGCCACTGCAAACGAAAATGTCACTCCTCCGGACTATCCCCATCCCGAAGCTCTGGGCTATGAATGGGCCGACCCCTTTAGAGGTCAACGGATCAGGGAAGTCTTGGAGCAGGACAAGAAATTCTCAGTTGAAGAGATGGCCGCATTACAAAATGACAACCTCTCTCTTCCTGCAAGAAGATTGCTTCCACTATTACAACAAATAGAAATCAAAGACAAAACTTTATCTAGCACACTGACACAGCTCCAAGATTGGGATCAAAAACTTGAAATCAAATCTGTTCCCGCCGGCATTTATGTGATGTGGGAAAGAAAAATCAGAGAAAATATCAAACAAGTCGTAGTGCCGGAATCTGTGCTGCCTTATGTCAGCACCATCCAACTGACTAGGGTATTGGAGTGGATGGATAATCCTGAATTGATATTTGGCAATGATGCAATTGAGAAGAGAAATAATTTTCTTGTTCAGGCTTTAGAGGAGGCTATAAGTGAGTTGGAGCAAAAGCTAGGAAAAAAACGATCCCATTGGCATTATGGACAAAGTAGGTATAAACACACCCAACTCACACATGTTTTAAGTGCCGCAGTTTCACCCGATATCAAAAACCTGCTAAATACAGAAGTAATGCCTCGGGGGGGATATAGCTTTACCTTATCGGCAAATGCATATGGTGACCTCAGCTCAAGTGGAGCTTCATTCAAAATTGTAGCCGATCTAAACGACTTGAACACAACCTTGGGCATCAACAACCCAGGCCAATCAGGGGATCCGAAAAGCCCATTCTACAAAAACCTGTTTCCAATTTGGGCCAATCATGGTTATTTTCAGGTTTATTTTACTGAAGAATCCATTGAGAAAACAGCATTTGAACGGAATGTACTGGCACCAAAAAAAATCCACTGACGGATTGACCGTCAGTGAATCTTTCTCGTTTTAACCCAATCTATTTTTATCTAACTATTTCGTATGGCCAACTCATAATACCTCTCGCCATATTGTAGGTCTTGTCAAAACCCATTTCTGACATGATTTCACAAGCCTGACCACTCCTGTTCCCACTCCTACAATAGACATAGTATTCTTTGTCTTTTGGAAGTTTCTGAATTTCCGAAAGAAAATCTGGGCTCATGATGTCATAATTTAATGCTTTTGGCAATCTACCAGAAAGAAATTCCCCTTTTGTCCGTACATCAATGATCATTGCGCCTTTGGCAATAGAACCTTTATGGAATTCCTCATAATCGAGGTCAGCGTAATTTTTTGGCTTGGATTTAAAGAAATTAAACATCCGTATATCATTTGATTATAAACCAAAATTACTTTGCATTTAAAGTCAAAACAGTAACTCTGGTCACAGAGTAGCCTGATTCCCGGCATTTTTACTGTACTTTTTGTACAAAGTGATAATAGATAATCTTAAAAGTAGCATCCATGGTAAAGCATGATAAAAAAAATCAAACCAATCTAAAGTACCCATTCCAACTGCTCCACCTGCAATCCACCGGATTTTGCCAAAAAGATGCGGTTCTGGTACAAAGGGTGCAAGCCCTAATGTCAGACTCAACAAGATCATGTACTTCCAGTTATTTAACATTTCTTTCATAGCTTAAGCCACAGGTTTTCTAGTATTGGATATTTTTTTAGGTAATGATTGCTTCTTTCTTGACCAAAATGGGTAGGCGATTTGGTCAAGAAATGTTTTGGGATATGCTTCCATTCCATCAAAACCTAAAGGTTCATCTCTACCTTCATTAGGCACATAAGCTGTTTTGAACAGATAATCCCATACACTGAGGGTGATGCCATAGTTAACACCATGTCGGTGTTGGGCAGGAAGGTGTAAAGCATGGTGCCAAGTATGCATCACGGGATTATTCAATAAATATTTAAACGGACCGTAAGTCAACCGGATATTGGCATGGTTGAGGTGTCCAATGGAGGTAGTAAAGATGTGTACCAAGAAAAAATCCTCCAATCCAAACCCAATCATAGCCAAAGGGATGTATTGCACAGATTTATAAATAATGGTCTCCATCCAATGAAACCTCAGGTGTGCTGCAAACCCCATTTGCTCAACTGAATGGTGCAGCTTATGAAACTCCCATAATGCCGGTATCCTATGCAACATGCGATGTACGTTCCATTGGATCAAATCAGCAAGTATGAATAAAAGCAATAGTTGGGACCACCTTGGCCATGTCTCAATGTGAATGGCAACGGCATTTTCCAGCCCAAAAAGATCCAAGAAATCATCAAACAACTCTACCCCAACATTTGAAATGGCATTGTATGCAATAAGTGAGAAAAGGAAGTAATTGAAAAACATGTAAAATCCGTCCAACCAGAAGTCTTTTCTGATGATTGGCTGGGACTTTCGCCAAGGAAAAAAAATCTCAAGTAACCATACGAAAAGAGACAGGCCAATAAGCCACCACAAGTAATTGCCCCAACTTGGATACAACAATTCATTGACAAGATACTGTCCGTATCCATAATAAGAGTCAATGATAATTTTGATGTATTTTTCCATATTTCGGTCTACAAATTTAAAAGAAAAAGGCCATCCACTTGGATGCCTTTTTCGGTACTCCCATAAACCACAACTAATATATTTTATTTGTAATCCTTGATGGCTGAACCCATATCCAGGATTTTAATTTGCTTAAGTATCTTTTGCAAGATGCTACTTGCAGCTGCAGAACGATATCCACTTCCACAATGCACTACAATTGGCTTTTGCAATGGCAACTCCCCCGCTCTTTCCATCAACTGGTCAAGGGGTATGTGAATTGCAGACTGGAACAGCTTCCCTTCATTTACTTCATTGTCATTTCTGACATCAAGCACGGTAAAGTGATCCGGATTTTCATCAAATGATTTTTTGTCAAAGAGATCCATTTGTTCTCCATCCTCTAAATCATAAACAAAACCAGCTTTGATATATTTTTCATAGCCGATCTTGGCTGATTTAGCTATCATTTCACTCAGCGCAGCATCACGCGCAGCTACTAAGTAGAATTTTTCACCTGGTGGTACAATACTTCCAAGCCATGTTTCAAACTTGGTCTCGTTGACAATGTTTATCGCCCCTGACAGGTGTGAAGCTTTGAAGGTATCAGCATCTCTGCCGTCAATAATCCAATGCTGGTCTTCAGGGTGATAGTTGCTACTGAAGCGTTCAACCTGATCTATTGAAACCTGATATGAAGGAGCACCAATTTTGTTGACTTGTACATTGTAAGGAAAATACCTGGGTACAAAAGGCTGATCTTCCAAAAGCTGTTGAACAAACTCTTCCTCTGGCATTTCCTGCAAAGCGGGATTATCAGCTTTCTCTTTCCCTATTGTGCTGCTTTTCGCATCGCTGATGGATTTGGCACATAATGAACCCGCACCATGCGTAGGGTAAACAATGACCCTATCTTCCAGTTTCATCAGCTTCTCCCTGGTACTGCGGTACATCATTCTAGCTAGTTCTTTCCTCTGATTGTCTAACGCCCCATCCTCTTCTCTGAGGTCAGGTCTTCCTACATCTCCGATCAATAAAGTATCTCCTGTGAATACAGCCTTTTGCATTCCGGATACTTTTAGCAAGACTGATATGCTATCAGGAGAATGACCAGGAGTATGCATTGCCGTGAGGCTGACTGTTTCGCTCATTTTCAGAACAGCACCTTCGTCAAATGCATGATGTGGATATTCAGCCCCTACCAGGCTACTCACATATATCGGCGCTCCCGTCAGTAGATGTAATTCCAAATGTGCACTTACAAAATCAGCATGTGGATGGGTCTCTATAATCCCAATGATATCAGCATGCGCTGATTTTGCATAGTCCAAACAAGGTTGAGGATCTCGAGGAGGATCTATCAATACAACTTTCCCTGCTGCCACTACTGCATAACTGAAGTGTGAAAGTCCTTCATCTTCAAACTGTTTTACCTTTACTTGCTCCATATCTTTTGGTTTTTGGGTATTGATTTAAAGGTTTTGAACCTTTCCAAAAGCAAGAACTTCAAAGTCTAGGAGGATACTTATTATCCTGTCCCAAAAATAAACATCATCATGTGTACTGATTGTGACGGAAGTTACAGGCCTCTTAATTTTTGATTGCTTGCTTGCAAAAAATGAATCAAAAAGAAAGCCCAAGAAAATTAGAAACAGAAAAAATGGAAAATTTTTGGAATGACAGGTATGAAAAGCAGCCATATCTCTATGGAAACGAACCCAATTTATTCTTTGAAGCGCAATTGTCCCAATTGAATGCTGGCAAGATCTTGTTACCTGGTGAAGGAGAAGGGAGGAATGCAATTTATGCTGCTTCAAAAGGCTGGGACGTGACTGCTTTTGACCACAGCCATATCGCTAGAAAAAATGCCATCCTTGAATCAGAAAAGCGGGGTTTAACAATACAATATTTGACCTGTGATGCATTGAAATTTATTCCTGAACCGAATTCCTATGATGCAGTTGGATTAATTTATTTTCACTTGCCCTTAGAAATGCTTTTCGAATTGCATAAAAGAGCAGAGATGGCACTGAAACCAGGCGGGAGACTTATCTTAGAAGGTTTTGGTAAAAAACAGCTGGAATTTCAGTCAGGAGGTCCTACCAACCCGGAGTTGCTTTTTGATTTAAACACGATTAAAGGAAGTTTTCAGAACATCATTTGGGATACTGAAGCAGATCTTGTAGTGCAACTTCATGAAGGAAAAGGGCATGCTGGAGAAGCTCATGTAGTCAGGATTGCGGGGAAAAAGCAGAAAAATAGCTGAGAAAAATCAGGTCCATTGTGAAGGAATTATGGTAAATTGAGGCATGTTTTGTGAATAAAGAATGCTTTATTACTTACAGCTTATGCTGGTTAGCACCGTTGAGAAAAATCCATGTCTAAAACTTGAAAACCATGAAAATCCTAGTGCCTACCGACTTTTCAGACAATGCCAATAATGCCTTAGAATTTGCTAAAGCTTTGGCCAAGCGCGATGCAGCTAAGTTGACTTTATTTTTTGCATATTATGCCGTTTATGATTTTGCCGCTCAAGCCACAGAAATCATTGCAGCTATTGAACATGATGCAGAAAAAGCACTTAAAAAAGCATCCAAAGAGGCAATTGCTAACGGTCTAGAAGTAGATTATAAATTACAATATGGTTCAGTAGCAACTTCAGTTACATCCTTTGCTTATCAGCAAGACTATAACCTTATCGTCATGGGTACCCAAGGCGCAAGCGGTATCAAAAAAGCTGTAATGGGTAGCAATACAGGACATGTGATCAAAGACAGCATGCTTCCCGTCTTGGCCATTCCTTCTTCTGCTAGTTTTGAAAAAATAGGGAAAATCTCTTTAGCCTTGGAACTGATCCATGAAGAAGAGCAGTTTTTTGACAAGCTTTTTGCCCTTACTGAAAAATTGGATTTACCATATGAATTTTTTCACGTCCAGACTACTGACACTTTCGAAAGGTCAGGAGAGTTTGAAAGGGTAAAGAAGCTTTTGGAAGTAAAGTTTCCACAGTTTCCAGTGACCATGCAAACCATCAAGGCTAAAAAACTCTCAGAAGGAATAGACGTCTTTCTGCAGGCAAATCCGGATTCATTATTGGTGATGTTTTACAAGAACAAATCCTTTTTCGAATACCTGTTCAATCAAAGTGACAGTCTCGAAATGGCCTATCACACCCATGTGCCGCTTCTGGTGGTGAAGTAGATGTGTAGATTGGAGACACAAGACATGAGATTTTTGAAGCGGGTATTCAGATATGAGTATTGAGTAGTGGGTAGTGAGTCTTGAGATTTGACTTTTCCTTTCCCATCCCTGTTTTTGGCGGAAGGCTAAATGGGATATTGCGCTTGCCGCGGCCAAAAAACTATACTTTGACATGATTTTCCCCAGGGGTTAAAACCCCTGGCTAGGACATCGGCCGCCCCGCTAGGGCTAAACTGTCAACCTAAATCAGGCATTGTCATGACTTCTCGCTTCTAGTC
>DAIPZN010000145.1:0-8397 GCA_036782195.1 Cyclobacteriaceae bacterium
ATGATAAACCAGATCAATATGGTATTAAATAATATAAAGCGAAAATAAAACTATAAACAGATAAAAAAGTAATAAATAAATATAACCAAAAGGATTTTAACAGAATATACTATTGAAACCAAATGCGCGAACAATTGTTAAAAATCACTGGACAGCTATCGTAATCCTCCTATTCAGTGCACGGTTTTCAGGAGTGTCATTGGGTCTAATAGGTTGTTTGAATCCTTTACCAATGGGTATTGCACGGCCAAACTTGATCCCTTTGCTCAGCAGAAAATTGTTTACACTTTCAGCACGTCTAAGGCTCAACGTTTCATTGTAAGCTTCTGAACCGACATTGTCAGTATGGCCGATGATATATATATTGACATTAGGATTTTGAACCAGAAAATCGTATAATCTCTTTAGTGAAGACATGGATTCAGGCTTAAGTTCAAACTTGTCACTGTCGAAAAAAATGTTTTCAAAGACAAACTCCTCACCGGAAGCTATAGGTGTCAAGGAAATCTCCAAATTTTCTTTGTTTTTGAGACTATCTCTATCCACATTATAAATCCTAGGCAGAAAACCTTCCTTCTCCACATACAGTCCTGAAAAGGGTTTGTCGGGATAAAGCATCATAAAATCTCCTGTTTTCCCATCAGAACGAAACTGATACAAGGTGCTATCATTTACAAGACTCACCAAAGAAAGTTTTGCTTCAATGGGTTTTCTTGTTATATTATTAAACACCTTACCTTTGGAAACAATTATTTTTTCACCTAGCGCTATTTCTTCCGGAAACTCAAACCTATAGAGATAAGAGCGGTCTACATTACTTCCCTTAAAGGTACTTTCAGTGTAGTAAGCATAATCCCTCTGGGCAGTGATGAAAAGGGAAAATTGGTCCAAATGATCATTGATAGGATAGCCGAGGTTTTCAGGCTCTACAAATTCACCGCCAACCACCTTCGACATAAAAATATCCATCCCCCCAAACCCACGATGTCCATTGGAGGCAAAAAAGAGGATCTCATTGTTGAAATAAATGAAAGGAGAAACTTCATCCTTAGGGGTATTGACTTTAGAACCAAGATTTTTTGCTTCGCTCCAACCTCCATCAGCCAGTCGCAAAGTATACCAGATGTCGTTGCCTCCATAGCCACCTCGCCTGTTGGAGGAAAAGAACATAATCCTACCATCTGCAGAAAGCGATGGCTGGGAATCCCAGGAACGGGAATTCACATTCTTTCCCATATTGACTGGACGCTGCCATTCATCATTTACCTTATAAGCAACATACAGATCACAATCCCCGAAGGAGTCTGGGGTTTCACAAGAAGAAAAAATAAGAATATTGCCATCTGCCGAAATCGTGCAGGTACCTTCGTTGTAATTTGTATTGATCCTGTCTGCTATACTTACCGGTTTGGTCCAGCTATTTTTTCCATCTTTAGAATGAGAAACAAAAATATCTTCATGCTGGTTGTTGCCATGCCCATCTCTTTTGACGAAAATCAACTCTTTGCTGTCAGCAGTAAGCACGGGAAAATACTGTAAGGCAAACTGGTTGATGGGATCCGGCAATTTTTCCTTTTCAAGAACAATTTGACTGCCAAGCTGATTTTCTAAAAACTCAATTTGGCCCTTGGAATCAAGATATGCAGGGGTCTTTCTGAATGCCTCATCAATCAATCCATCTATGGCCTTAAATTGGGCTATCGCTGCTTCAAAATCACCCAACTTTAAATGACAGTTCATTCTTAACCATCCAAAGTCGACGCGTACCTTAGGAGTGGCTTTTGCTGCGCGTGCCAGACCCTTATCGGTGACTACCAATGCCTCTTCCGGCTGGCCTTGCGTAAGCAGAATCCTACCCCATTTGATATAAGATTCCAAAAAACCTGCTTCTCTGGTAATTGAGGCTTTGTATTTTTCAATAGCCTCATTATACATCCGCTTCTGCGTAAGCTCATCACCTTCCTGGTGCAACTTGATCGCCCGGCTATCCACGATGGAATAAGTTTGGCCGAAACCCAAACTCACCACACAAAAAAGGATGATAAAAAGCAGGCTAATTTTCATGGGCTTAAGGTATAGCCATAAATTTATGAGTTTGAAGGGAAATTTTCCAATTTGGATGGTTTTTAACGTATTCGATAACCTGATTTAACATCAATACGGATTTATCCCACTCCGGTTGTAGCAGTTTCTTACATGTGGGGGTGACGAGCGCCGCATGTTTTTCGGCAAAAGCAAAATCTGATTTGTGATAGATTACCACTTTCAATTCATCAGCTTCTGTATAGATAGAAGGATGCGGTGCCTTGAATTTTTTGGGAGAAAAACACACCCAATCAAAATGTCCTGAGAAAGGATGCGCCCCGGAAGTCTCTATATGGATAATGAAACCCTTTTCTTTCAAAAGAGCTGTCAAAGGAAAAAGATCATAAAGCAAAGGCTCTCCACCGGTAATCACGACCATCCTCCCGGGATACTGCATGGCTCCGGCAACGATCTCCTCAATGTCTACCACAGGCCATTGTCCTGCATCCCAGGAATCCTTGACATCACACCAGACACAGCCTACATCGCAGCCACCTAGTCGGATAAAATAAGCAGGTGTACCCGAATGCGTCCCCTCACCTTGTACTGTATAAAAAGCCTCCATTAGCGGAAGCGCAAGTCCTTGTTTGATTGTAGTCTGTAGATCCATGGAATTTTTGATAAAGCGGGTAATTGAACCGCTGTGTAAATTGGTTTTGGCCTGCAAAAGTAGCAGCTTTTACCTAGAAAACCCAGCTTAATCCAAAAGGGAAAAGAGAAAGTACCCTTAAAGTAATTAAAGCTGCTTTTCCAGTAAAATCCTGTAATCTGCAACCTCGCCCCTTTTCTCAAAACCTACTATTCTGAATCCCCTGCTTAATCCAAAATGCAGCATTTGGACAAACCTGTTTCTGGTCTTAAACCGAATGGTGTGAAAACCATGGCGTCTTGCCCAAGCTTCCTGGCTTTCTGCCATGGCTCTGGCAATACCGGATTTTCTATATGCAGGCAAGACTGCACCCATCCAAGAGTAGAGGATCCCAGGTGTCTCCGATTGGTAGCAGACTTTAAAACCTGCAGAAGTACCGTCAACTTCGGCAATAAGAATAAGGTGCAGCCTTTCTGAAAGCCTACGGACGTAAGCTTCCTCTTCATATACTTGAACAAACTCCGGCACTGCCCTACTCAGCGCTACCACCTCTTCAATATTCCCTTCTCTGATCAGGTTCATAACTCGAGCTCCATTTTGATATCACACCTCTGGTATTTGCCTGCTTCCGGCACCAATTCCCTAAATCCCATTTTCCTGTAGATATGCAAGGCTGCACCAAGCTTGGAATTGGTATAGAGGATAATTTTGGATGCACCAATGGCCCGGGCCTTGTCCAAGATCCCAGCTGCCAGAAGCTGACCGATGTTTTGGCCACGTGCACTTGCCGTGACACCCATTTTTACCAGCTCAAACACCCCCGGAGATACGGGCATTAGCCCAACTGTGCCGACTATTTCATTCCCTGATTTGGCAAAAAGTATCACTCCTCCTTTGCTGATTATATGTAAATCTGGATCTCGAAGCTGTTCGATATCCCAAGGCTCTAAGGCAAAGTAATGCTCCACCCACTCCTTGCTTATTTTTTCAAAGAAGGGCTGAAGGTCTGTGCTATAGTCTAGAAGCTGTATGTCTTCCTTCATGATTCGGTGTTTGGAAGCTCAAGTAAAAAAATATGCCCCATTCGAACAAAACAAATGGGGCATATTCATGATCATACAGCTCAAAATTCCAGTTGAACCTGTTTGCTGATCCGGTCTTTCTGCTCTAAATCAAGCAACTTGGATTTTCTCCATACACCTCCTGCATAACCTGTGAGCTGCCCCGACTTGCCTACAATCCTGTGGCAAGGAAGCATTATCAGGATAGGATTGGCTCCAATGGCTGTACCTACTGCCCTTATGGCTGCAGGATTCCCGATTTTATAAGCTATCTGCTCATAAGAAGAGGTCTTACCAAAAGGGATTTTATTGACTTCAAGCCAAACCTTACGCTGAAAATCAGTCCCTCCAAGGGCTACAGGAATATCAAAAGTCTCCTGTTTTCCCAAGAAATACAGCCCGAGCTGAATCCTGACGTCCATTAAAGTGCCATCTAAAAAACTATCTGTAGCTGCTTCGTCGGTAAACTTCAAGGATATCAAGTACCCGTCAAAAACCTCAGCCTTTACATTGCCCAAAGGCGTCTCCATCACCGCATATTCTCTCATATTTACTGCTCTTTTTAAAGTTCCTACCTATTTGATCAATAAATACTTTTCGCACTATTCTAACTAAACGGAATTAAGGCATTTTTGTCTTGGAAATAGCAATTTATTTTGAAATCTCTCAAAAAACATTATCGTACCAGCCTCAGATCATCATGAGCCTGTACTTCCAGATTTCCCTTACGTCATTGATACTGACTTCAAAGGGCCTGTAGATAGGATTGGCCGAGCAAAGCAACAGGTTTTCTTTTTCCTTAATCTGATTGTAGACAATTTTAAATGTAACACCATCTTGCTCAGTGACCACCACGTACTTCTCCCCATCTTTCACGCGGGTCCAGTCGTCGACGTATTCACAGACGATCCACGCACCTTCGGGAATGGGCAACATGGAGTCTCCATCTACCTGAAACACCCGGTGCTTTTTGTCTGTAGGCAAAAAAGGAAGAGAGAAGCGCGGGAGCTCACCGATAAATTCGGGATCTGCAAATCCCGCCAGATAACTGGCCTTGGCCTTTTGGGAGACCACCTCTATCAGCTCTCTTCCCGAATCATCCACCGTAGTGGTGAGAATACGGAGGTTACGTCCCCTAAGAAAGCGGTCCGTCTCAAGCAGCTCCCGCAACTTGTATTCCGATAGCCGTTCCAAATCTTTGCGCAGCAGGATATCTACTGATACCCCGAGGTAGTCAGAGATCAGCAGCAGGGTCTCCAAGGGAGGATTGATGTTTAGCTCATAGCCGGCCAACTTAGACCTGCTGATGCCCAAGGCCTCTGCCATGGTCTCCTGGGTCAGGGATTTTTTCTTTCTGAGAAACTTGAGGTTGGAATGAAGATTCATTTTTTGCTCGGATTGGTCAAAAACTGGCGATATGCAAGCCCGAGAAGGTTCAGCACCCACAGGAAGCGTCACCAAACGTCGCACTTTAAATTCCGCAACAGTCAAATATACAAAATAATGTCTAAATTATAAACGATAGAATGTTAAAATATTTGACATTATGGAAGGAAAAAGAAACATTGTCCATATGGACCTGGACTCGTTTTTTGTGTCGGTGGAGCGGCTATATGACAACAGACTGAACGGAAAGCCCATTTTGATCGGAGGATCCGGAGACCGTGGAGTGGTGGCTTCATGCAGCTATGAGGCAAGGAGATTCGGCATACACTCTGCCATGCCCATGCGTACGGCAAGGCAGCTATGCCCTGAGGCAATGGTGATCCGGGGGGACTTTGAAAAGTACAGCCAAAAGTCCCAGGAAGTCACCGAGATCATCCGCGAAGATGTACCGCTTTTCGAGAAGTCATCCATTGATGAGTTCTATATTGATTATACGGGAATGGACCGGTTTTTCGGCTGCTTCAAAATGGCACAGGAGCTCCGTCAAAAAATCATTAGAGAAAGTGGGGTTCCGATCTCTCTGGGACTATCCGAAAACAAAACCGTATCCAAAGTAGCTACCGGAGAAGCCAAGCCCAACAATGCCAAAGAAATCCGACACGGTCTGGAGAAGCCTTTTTTGGCTCCCTTGTCTGTGCGTAAGATTCCCATGATCGGAGAAAAGACCTCCCACACTTTGTTCAATATGGGTGTCAAAAAAGTACAGACCCTGCAGGCTATGCCTGCCGAACTGCTGGAGGCTACTTTTGGTAAAAACGGAAGGATGATCTGGGAAAAAGCAAATGGCATAGACGGCTCTCCCGTGACTCCCTACTCAGAAGCCAAATCCATTTCTACAGAAAACACCTTTGAACAGGATACCATAGATGTGAAAATGCTGGAAGCCAATCTGGTCGCCATGACTGAACAGATCACGGGCAAGCTACGCCAAAACCAGCAGCTCACCGCCTGCGTCAGCGTAAAGATCAGGTACTCGGATTTTGACACCCACACTGTACAGCAACGCATCCCTTATACCTCCGCTGACCATACGCTGATCCCGGTGGTGAAGGCGCTGTTTCGCAAGCTCTACAACCGCAGGCTACTCATCCGGCTGATCGGGGTACGCTTCAGCTCCCTCGTCCATGGCAACTATCAGATCAACCTGTTTGAAGACAGTATGGAGCAGATCAATCTCTATCAGGCCCTAGACCGGCTCAATGGCAAGTATGGGGATAAGACCGTCTGCCGGGCAGTAGGCTTGGCTGTAGGAAGGCGGAGATTCAACCCCTTCAATGGAGCGGCGCTATAAAAAAGCCGGACAAAGATTTTGGGATGGGCGACAAAATCCAAAAGGGGAATTAAATAACCTGTACTTCAAAAATCACCCGTTTGGGTGAAGGAAAAACCTCAACAGGGAGTGACCTTTATCCGCATAACAAAAAAACCGATCCCGAATCAACAAGTGTAAACACGGCTGCCGGTTGATGTTTTGTCTGCAGCAGACATCAACGACTCTGGTGCCCTTTTCTTAGTTGAAGAAAAGGGATTTGTATGAGCGTTTTTCAATTTTATCTAAACCTTTTTAATTCAACACCATGAAAAAAATCAACAACAAATTATCCGCTTTCATCATGGCCTTGATGCTGATTGCAGTAGGCGGTTGTATGCATGAAAACATCCATGAAACCGATCCAGATCTGAAAATGAGTGAAGAAATGGAGATTTTAGAACTCACGGAAGAGGGGGCCAATCTTAGGATAAATCCCGCTGTTCAAAACAAGATTTTGGCTGAAATCAGACAAAGTACGGCGAAGTACCAACGGCTGCAAGCTGCCGAAGCGGATGGCTATAGCCTTGACCCCCACTGTGTAGAAGTGCCTGGATTGGGAGGAATGGGCCAACATGCAGCAAAATTAAGTCTAGTGGACGCAACAGTAGACCCGTCCAACCCAGAGGTATTGCTTTATGAGCCAGGCCATAATGGCCAATTCCAATTGGTCGGGGTTGAATTCATCGTGGCGGCTGCTCCTTGGGATTATGCAAATGATGGGCCTCCTATGCTGGGAAATGTCGCATTTGATGATCATAGAGAAATGGTTGAAATAGACGGAAAGCTGGTCAACGCCAAAGGTGGACCTCCGTTCCCCCACTATCAACTGCATGTATGGGTCTGGAAAAACAATCCTCGCGGCATGTACTTCCCACTGAACCCCAGCGTCAGCTGCGCTGATGCAGGCGGCCATTGAGCGTATTTAGAATGATTCGCATATAGGCTCCAGATCCTATATTGACTCCAAATAAAAACAGACGCCACCTCCACCTAGAGTTGGCGTCTGCTTTTATAACTGGATCAGAATTGTCTGCCAAGGATGATGCTATTCTTCTGTGCCTTTTTCGAAATGCACCGACATAATCGGATAGACAATCCTTATTTCTTTTTCTGCTCTGAAGCGATCCAAAATAGACTCTGTCAACTGATGCTCAAAAAATCTGCGCTTGCGGGGATTGCAAAGGTAGCGTAGGGAAAGTTGTATGCCCCGCTCCTGTATCTTGATGTAGACAGTTGGAGTGTATTGACTGAAAGAAATAAAATGCTGCCGCTGTGCCTTCCGCAGCGCCAGCTCTATACTTTTGAAATCGGGCTGAAGGAGCGTATTCATCAACTCCTTGAGAATGCTCTGGGCCTTCTTGTAATCCGAATCCATGCTGATATAGATATGCTGCTCGTTCCAGATGTAGTCAAATCCCTGACTGTAGTTGGCCTGGGCATCTGTAAATACCTTTCCATTGGGCACATGCACGATCCTGCCCGTACTCTGCTCCGCATCCACCCAGTTGCCCACTTCCAGGATACTGAATTGAAACAGCCTCAGATCCACCACATCTCCCTTGTACTCCCCTATCTGTATCCGATCCCCTACGTCAAATGGCTTGCGCCAGTAGATGAATATCCAGCCGGCAATGTTGACAAAGATATCCTTCAACGCAATGGCTATACCGGCCGACAGCAATCCCAGGAAGGTGGTGATGGACTGGAAGTTGCTGATCCAGATATTGCCCACCAGCAATAGGCCCACAAAAACCAGCGTGTACTGTATGGTCTTGCGCCAGTGGTACACCCGCTTCATGTCCTCTGCCGTTCTGATGCCGATGAGCTGGTAGGCGCCTTTTTTGATCAGCCAAAGCAGCAGAATGATCAGGATGGTCTTGAAGATATTCCACCTGATCTCGTAT
>DAIPZN010000146.1:0-8357 GCA_036782195.1 Cyclobacteriaceae bacterium
AATATTTACTGGCCTTTCAGGTGAAGGATGCATGTTGTTATTAGCTCCCAAATTTCCAACCACATAATCCATATCCCCATCTTGATCAAAGTCACCTGCAACTATACTATTCCACCAGCCAAAGTGCTTGTCAAGTCCATTTCCTGAAGCTTTTTGAAGTTGCCCATCTGTATTGACAAATACCGTAATAGGCATCAGTTCTCCAACTACAATGAGGTCTAGAGCTCCATCAGCATTGACATCTGTCCATATAGCATCAGACACCATACCTATATTCCGTAAACCGGGAGCGACATTATCAGTAATATCCTCCACTTGACCATTTTTAAATTTAAGAATTACACTTTGGTCTGGATTTGGATATTGAGCAATAGGTGTTCTACCTCCGACAAACAACTCTGGTAATCCATCTCCATCTAAATCTGTGGATCGGACTACCGTACCACTTACTTTTAAGGAAGGACTGCTAAATGTTGATGGTGAAAAATTACCTTTTCCATCATTCATATAAATCCTATCCTGATACTCATCTGCTTGGGGTAAAAATTCACTACTTCCCGACACGAGATATAAGTCCAAATCCCCATCTGCATCTAAATCAATAAGAAGCATTCCCATTTCTTCAAATCGTCTTTCAGACGCTGTTGCAAAGAGCTCTTTGGCTTCAAAAGAACCATTTGGCTTTTGAAAATAGACCACAGGCGAATAGCCCGCTGAGCTTCCTATAAGTAAATCTTCCAGTCCGTCACCGTTGATATCACCTGTAGCGAGAGAGGGTCCATACTGTGAAAGTTTATGCGGTAAAGTCCTTTGCACATTAAAATCTATTTTATCCTCTTCCTGATGCACAAACACCAACCCCAATTCTTTATCTACTCTTGTCATTAATGGCAATGTTTTCTTGGGACCGAGGGGGAAATTCAATTGAGCTTGCTCTATTCTATTTCCTGTTTTATGATGAACAGTGATGACTTGTCCGCTTGCTATATCAGAGATGGTTTGATAATTACCATCCGGCCAAAGCACTTCTAAAGATACTGTTTGGCCTGTACCCAATCCGAAATGCACTATATCTTCAACAGCAGACATGTACCCACGCGTGAGGTAATGTTCATGATATTGGAATGATCCATCAGCATTCCGAAGTACCAACTTCGCCCCAATCCCTTGAGGGTTCATTGGCGTTCCTTCCAGTTTAACGCGAAGGTAATTACTGCTCATCTCCCTGGTGTTTAAAGTATTTTTAAACACAAAAGCAGGATCATTGATGTTGTTCACCACATAATCCAAGTCACCGTCACCGTCAAGGTCTACAAACACAGCACCATTGGAAAAAGAAGCTTTATTGAGTCCCCAATCTGCACCTTTGTCAGAAAATGTCCAGTCGCCTTCATTTTGGAATGCATAATTTGGAATTTTGATGATTGGAATGGAATCGAGGAGCTGTCTTACACTTGCTACACTGCCTACATCAGACCTGTAGTTTGCAAAATCTTTATCTGTAATATCTCTGGGAAATCCATTAGTGATTAAAAGGTCTCTTTTGCCGTCATTATTGACATCTACAAACAGCGGTGACCAGCTCCAGTCTGTTTGATAAACTCCAGCCATAGTTCCTATCTCACTAAATGGTGTGTCAGAACCGTTCCCCACATGTAGCATATTGCGGACATGCTGAAATTCATAACCCCATGTCATGTTATTGATATATGTCTGGTATGAGTTTTTGGCTATAGTGGTTTTCTTTCTATAATTTGTTTCACCCAACATATCCAAAGTGATGAGATCTACCCAACCATCATTGTTATAATCAGCAATATCCGAACCCATAGAAAACATACTTTGGTGTCTGATATAGTCGCTGATCTTATTGGAAAAAGTACCATCTTGATTATTGATGTACAAAATATCATTGGTGATGTAGTCGTTGCTAATATGTACATCCGGCCATCCGTCATAATTCACATCAGCCACGGCAATACCTAATCCAAAACCCTCTATCGTGATGCCTGCTTCAATGGTGACATCTGAGAAATTACCATTGCCATCATTTCTATACAGCTTATCATTATTAATTGCTGAGCCATCCAATATTTTATCCCTGTAGTTACTTGGTATGGATTTACTTTGTTCATTGTTGAGCACATATAGGTCCAGATCTCCATCGAGATCATAATCAAAGAAAGTAGCCATCATGGAGTTGCCCGATTCAGCAATACCATAAGATTCTGCAGATTCTTTGAAAACCGGAATGCCCTTATCATTCAGCCCCTGATTTACAAAAAGCATATTTTTCCTTCTTTCCTGGTCTTTGTACATGGCTGCGCAAACATAAATATCCAACCACCCGTCTCCGTTGATGTCCACCACAGTCACACCTGTACTCCATCTGTTTATTGCTTCTGTTCCAGAAAGATCAGTAATGTCTTTAAACTTGAAATCTCCTTCATTGAGATACAATTTGTTTCCTACTTGATTGCCTGTAAAGTAAAGATCCGGAAGTCCATCATTATTAAAGTCACCCACTGCAACTCCCCCCCCATTAAAAATGTATTCATCTGTCAGGATGTTGAATGAATCCGTTTCAACAATTGTATTGGTAAACAAAATGCCGGAATCAGCAGCCGGTATAGCTACAAATAAAGTGTGTTTTTTTTCTCCACAAGAGGCTATCAGGAGGAAAAAGGCAATAAGCAAATACTGGAAACTTTTCATTATGCTTGGCGGGTGTTAGGTATAGGCTATGATGTGAATTTACGGCAATTATCAGAAGCAAAACAACATATTAAACAAAAAAACAAGGAGATGACTGACGCCATCTCCTTGAGTAATATGATGAGGTTCTCGTTGATTAGAATCCAGGATTTTGGATCAATTTGCTAGAACCTACAAGGTCAATTTGGTTTTGAGGAATTGGCAACCACACATGTTTTTCAGTAAATGTGGCATTACCCATAGCGGCAGGAAGCAATACACCATCAAGTGCAAAATAAGCATCCAGCTCAGCTTTTACGGTTCCCCAACGCACTAGGTCATAGAATCTGTGACCTTCCATACCCAGTTCAAGCTTGCGCTCAAATCTTACTGCCTGACGAGCTATAGCAGCATCAGTCCAAGGTGCATTATAAGGCTCTACCACATAATTTGCAGCAGGAGTACCATTAGCTCTTAACAAATGGCTGTTCTTTGCCCTGTTTCTAATTTGGTTCACATAAGCTCTAGCAGCTTCCAAGTTTCCTGTTTCGATTTCTGCTTCAGCTGCCATTAACAATACATCAGCAAATCTGATGATCATGAAATTGATACCAGTGTAACCTGGAGTCCAAGATGAGTTATCTTGAAATCTGCCTTGCTCTGTTCTAGTGTACACATATTTTTTAGGAGAATATGGTCCTGCATTAGGCTGGTTTCGGATCCAAGCTTGACCAGGATGGTCCTGCCAATCCAAATATGGGATACCTCTTCTACCTGTAGTGTGGTCCAATCTTGGGTCCAAACGTCCAGCATCAGGAGTAAACGCCTGTGCTGAAGACAATCCCATGTCATTGGCAACCCTATTAGCAGGAAGGTTGAATGAACCATCCAACAATGGTAAACCGTTAGCATCTGTTCTAAAAGAGTTAACAAATGTGAATGTTGGCTGGAAGAATCCGCAACAGTTACCAGGTCCATTTGGTCCGGTATTGTAAGGGAAATTCAAATCAAACTCTGGGTTTGCATTGTTTACAGAACCTGTATTGGCAGCAGCTTGGTAAGCCCAAACTGATTCCTGATGGTTTTCATTAGCACCTCTGAAGATGTTGTCATAATAAGGCACAAGACCATATTTTAGACCATTAGAAGTAACACCATTGTTGATTACATCTGTAAATACTGTTTTAGCTTCCGCAAATTTTTTGGCATAAAGCAGCACTTTACCCAAGTAAGCTTTTGCAGCCCATGAATTTACTCTTCCTACTTGAGGTTGGGTAGCTGGTAAATTGTCAGCAGCAAATCTGAATTCAGCTTCAATATAAGGAAGCATATCTTTATCATTGACTACATCTTCCAATCCAGCTTTATAATCCACATCTTTTTCAATGATAGGAACTCTGTTGAAGTTTCTATACAACTGGAAATAATAATGTGCTCTAAGGAATCTAGCTTGTGCTTCAACAACTTTGGCATAAGCATCAGTTACATCTGGACCTTTTTTGTCCAATAACCTCAATACTTGGTTAGCTCTTGCAATACCTTCATAGTTACCTAACCAGTTTTCTTCCAAAATCGCAACAGTTGCATCTGTTTCAAATCTTTGGATTGGATTAATGGTAGAGAAATCACCCGGGTCAGTTCCTTTGTTGGCCTCAGCACCTCTGATGCTTCCCCATACCCAGTTAGATGGGGAGGCCATTCTACGGCCTCTACCATTCACTTGAGAATAGACAGAAATCAAAACAGCATCAATACCTGCTAATGTAGTCAATTGGGCTTCTGAAAGTTGTCCAACTGGTGGAACATCCAGATAATCATCACAACCTGTAGCAAACAGCATCATTCCAGCTGTAAACACTGCAGCGATTTGAATTTTTATTTTTTTCATAAGAATTAAAGATTTATGAATGAATTGTAGACCTGGGATTAGAAATTAAGGTTCACACCCAAGGTAAATTGTCTTGTTACAGGGTAGTTACCTACATCGATACCAAAGTTAGTATCAGCAGCTCCACCGACCATTGGATCCAATCCGTCGTAACCAGTAATTGTCAAGAGGTTGTTACCAGAAACAAATACTCTCAACCTTTCCATTTTCCATCTCTGAAGCAGGTTGTTTGGCATGGTGTATCCAAAAGTAAGGTTTTGAAGTCTCAAGAATGACCCATCAACAACATAGTAAGAATTGGCAACGTTGGAAGTACTAAAGTTTGCAGTTCTTTCAACCACAGGAACAGTAGCGTTCAGGTTTGTTGGAGTCCATGCATCCAAAAGACGTGTGGAGATAGCAGCACCTTCAAATGTCTGGAAGAAGTCGGTAAACCATCTCCACTGAGCCCAAATCTTATTACCAGCAGTACCTGAGAAATAAGCTGCCATATCAAAGTTTTTGTAACCGATAGTGAAGTTGAAACCTCCAGAGAATTTAGGAACAGGGCTACCCAAGAACACCCTGTCATCAGGAGTGATAGCACCGTCTCCATTCACATCTCTATACTTGAATCTACCTGGAGCAGCACCGGCCTGAGTTGCGTGGCTATTTACATCTTCTTGGCTTCTAAACAAGCCATCAACTTGATAGCCAAAGAATGAAGATATAGACTGACCAACAGCATTTCTAATAGGTTCAATACCACGGAAACTTGGGTTGATTGAAGTGATAAATTGAAGGCCGGGAGCCAAAGAAACAATTTCATTTTTCAATAGGCCACCATTTACTTGGAACTCATATCTCCAGTCTGTATTAAAGTTACCTCTTGTAGCGACTAAGACATCCACACCTCTGTTCATCATTTCGGCAATGTTTACAGAAGGAGCAGCAGCGTTAACACCTGCTGTTGCAGGAACTGGCACGGTAAATAATAGGTCTTTGGTATCTTTTTGCCAGAAGTCTACGATAACATCTAGTTTTCCTCCAAAGGCAGTACCATCAAAACCAATGTTTTTAGTCACTGCAGTCTCCCATCTTCCGTCAGGGTTACCAAGTCTGTTTCTTCTGATACCCAATACTGCAGAGCTGTTGGTACCTGCGATATCGTAAGATGCTTCACCGAGGTTAGGCTGGAACAAGCTGAACTGGTTATCTGGGTTCACGTTGTTGGAGTTACCCATTTCACCGTAACCACCTCGGATTTTCAAATCATCTAACCATGTAGCTGAGGCCATGAAGCCTTCAGAAGAAATTCTCCAAGCTGCAGAGAATGCAGGGAAAATACCCCACCTGCTGTTGATACCGAATCTTGATGAACCATCTCGTCTGATGACAGCATCAAAGATGTATTTGTCATTCAAGGTGTACCTTGCAGAGGCAAAGTATGACAAGAAGTTAACACCTTTGAATTGGCTGCTGTTTACTTGCCTGGTTGCAACTGGCAAATTTGAAATAGTCACAAAGTTAGGATCTCTTGAAAAAGGATTCTGACCGTTTGCGTTCATGTTTCTACCAGCTCCTGTGTTCAAAGCTTCCTGACCTACCAAAACTCTCAAAGAACTGTTTCCGAATTTTTTTGTGTAAGTAGCAGTATTGGTAAATGTATACCTGAATACGTAACCAGCAAATTCAGAATATCCGAAAGCGGAGTTGTTTTCAGAGTTTTCATATTGTAGCCTGGTGAAGTTAGCTCCATAGAAGTTGTCGTACTGCCCACCAATAGAGGAACGGAAAACCAAATCTTCAATTGGTTGATACTCAAGGTATACGTTACCAAATGCATTGGCATTGAAGTTTCTGTTATTCAGCAAACCTTCCCTGTTAGCAACTGGGTTTCTAGGGTTGTTGAAGCCTCTAGCTGCTGTACCGGCATATCCTCCGAATTCATCATAAATAGGAATAATAGAAGGCATCCTGAAAGCCTGAAGAATATCATTTTCATCAGCTGATACACCTAGACCCCCATTGCCACCAGTCTGTCCCAAAGTCTGACGGTATGTAGCTTGGAAATTTTGACCCAACCTGATTTTTGAACTTATGTTGTGTTCTGAGTTGGCTCTCAAAGAGAGTCTTCTGAAGTCGTTACCTGTTAAGATACCTCCTTGGTCCTGAATACCTAAGCCTAGATAGAATCTGCTGGTCTCTGAACCACCATAAAAACCTAAAGAGTGTCTCTGTATAGGCGCTGTTCTTGTAATGGCATCATACCAATCTGTTCCAGCACCGGTAGCAGCTCTAGTTAACTGCAAGATAGAGCCTCTAGCTGGGTCGATATTGTACCAAGCTCTTTGTTGCTCCAATTGAGCTGCAGTCAAAGGACCAGCTTGACCTGGAGAATTGGAAAGTTGACCATTTTGGTTTTGAGTAATTACACTCAGATAATATGGCATAACAGGAGTACTTCCATTGCCAAACTGTGGGTGGATACCGCTGTAATTTGGTGTTCTTCCGTCAATTCTAGCTTGGTTGGTTTCTGCTAACCAAGTGATATCCGCATATTGCTGAGGAGTAGTCATAGAAATACCTGCTCCCGGCTCTGTAAAGCCCATCATGCCATTGTAGTCCACTCTTAGCTTTTGTGCTTTTTTCGATCCTCCTTTTGTAGTATAGACAACGACACCACCAGCAGCCCTTGCTCCATATATGGAAGCTGCCGCAGCATCTTTCAATACTGTCATGGATTCGATATCATCTGGATTGATGAAATCCGTACTTTCTACAGGCACACCATCTACGATGTAAAGCGGCTGATTACCACCAAAGGAACCAAAACCACGAACCCTAACCTGAGAAGCAGAACCTGGTTGACCGTTTGTGATTACTGTCACACCTGCAATTCTTCCCTGAAGTGTCTGCTCGATGTTACCTGTTGGAATGATGGTAAGGTCTCTAGGGCTAACAGTAGAGATCGCACCAGTGGTCTCCCTTCTGCTGTCAATGGTATAACCTGTAACCACCAATTCAGACAAAGTTCTTTCATCTGGAGCCATTGCAAGGGTAATAACCGAACGGTTACCAACTACTTGCTCTACTGTTTTGTAACCGATAAAAGAAAATACTAGCACGCTTTCATTGCTAGGGACATTGAGCGAAAATTTACCGTCAATGTCAGTTGCCGTACCTGTTGTAGTTCCTTTCACCAACACAGTAACGCCTGGCATTCCATCTCCGAATTCATCTGAAATGGTACCCGTTACCGTCCGTTGCGCCAGCACCGTCGCGCTGGAAAGCACTAAGAGTAGCACGAGTACGCTTAGACCTTTGTAAAGTTTTTCCATAAACATAGTTTTGATTGGGTAATAATTATTAATTGATAAGGTTTGAAAAGGGAATTAATTAGATCCTTTTAAACAACGCAAACGATTGCGCCCTTTAAGAAAATAACACCAATTGAAACAGGTTAATTAAAACAAGAACAATTGAGATTATACCTGGACTTCTGCCGAAGTCTCTACGCTAACACTTCATGTGAGGAAGGCCAATAAAATATTGCTAAAACGATTTACCAGAAAGGTCGAAGGGGAAGGAAAGAGGTCATAGGTCTAATTGTTTGGGTTTGCTAGTTGACTTCAGGATAAATTTCCATTTGAAAAGAGATTTTGCACAAGAATAATATTCGGCAAACCAAAAGGTATTTGCTAAAATATTACGTATATGCACATCTCAGGGTCCAATTTAAGAGAATAATCAGAAATACAAAAATTATTTTCTAAAAATACCTTAACACCTAAAT
>DAIPZN010000147.1:0-8281 GCA_036782195.1 Cyclobacteriaceae bacterium
GAATTATACCAGTATATTATTTGTAAGAAATTAAAATATTCAAAATAATATTAAAACAAAAATTCATTAATCTTGATTATGTCCTCTCAAATCGTCATCTTCTTGTTTTAGGTGTACTTTAACCTTTTTGATTTTGCGGGTGTCCACTGCAAGAACAGTAAATTCAAAATTTCTATACAAAATTTTCGAACCGCTTTTGGGAAGTTTGGAGTTGATTTCAAGCAAAAGCCCACCCAAAGATTCGCTCTCTCCTTTGACTTCTTCGAAGATGTTTGGATCTAGTTCTAATTTTTTACAGAAATCATTGAGGGAAACTTTCCCTTCAAAAATAAAGGTATTGGGGTCCACCTCCTCGAAGTAGTAATCTTCAAGATCGTCAAACTCGTCATTGATTTCCCCTATGATTTCTTCTATAAGGTCTTCCATGGTGACAAGCCCAGAAGTACCTCCATATTCATCTACCACAATGGCCATATGTACCCTTCTGTTTTGGAAATCTTTCAGTAGCGCATCTATTTTTTTGTTCTCTGGAACAAAAAGCCCTTTTCGAATCAGGGTTTGCCACTGGAACGTTTCTTCCTCATCTATGTAGGGTAGCAGGTCCTTGATATAAAGTACCCCCTCAATGTTGTCAATGGTATCTTTGTAAACCGGGATCCTTGAATAGCCGCTTTTGTTGATTTTGTCCATCAATTCATGGAAATCAAGCGTGATGTCTACAGCCGTTATTTCCATTCGGGAATGCATTACCTGCTTCACTGAAAGGGTGCCAAAGTTGACTATGCCTTTCAAGATGTCTTTTTCTTCTTCAGAAGTATGCTCAGTGGTAATTTCGAGTGCCTGATGTAATTCACCTACTGAAAGGTTATATCCTCTTCTCTTGATGCTTTTCTCGAATATGCCACTAATAAAGAGCAAGAAGCCAGAGAGCGGCTTGAGTAGGATGTTAAAAAAGTAAAGCGTGGGCGCCATCATAAGGGAGAACCCCACTCTGGCTTTTGTGGCATATACTTTTGGTACAATTTCACCGAAAAAAACGATGGCAAATGTAACTCCTATGGTCTGTACCAGGATGATCACTATCCCTGTGGCGTTCAAGCCAAAGAGGCGCCAAGTGATAAAAGTAGTCAGGGTCACCATGGCAATGTTGACCAGGTTGTTGAGGATGAGGATGATGCTAAGCAAATTCTGAGGATTTTCTACCAGCTTGATTGCCTTTGCTGCACGACTGTCGTTTTTGTCGTCCATATTGGCAATGTCATCTGATGTAAGGGAAAAAAAGGCTACCTCAGAGCCACTGATCAATCCCGAAGAGATCAAAAGCACTATGAATATAAGTGCATTGACCAAAAGGTAGCTGGCCGAAATCGATTCGATTTGGGCCAGCATAAATAAACTCGGGTATGGGTCGTCCATTCAATTATCAAATAATAAATGCAAATTAATGAATATTTGCAGATACCGCCAATGAAAAAACTTAGAATGGCAAATCGTCGGTTTCCATAGGACCCTCTGATTCTGAAACAGTTTGCGAAGCAGGGCTTGGTGAAGCGTAGCTGTTTGAACCACCACCAGACATACCTGATTGACCACCTGATCCTTCCGGTTTTGAACCTAACATGGTAAAGCTAAGCACCCTGATCTTTGTTCTTTTTCGGTTGTTGCCTTGTTCATCCTGCCAAGTATCTGATTTTATTTTACCTTCCACAAATATCTGTGAACCTTTTCGCAGGTATTGTTCGGCAATCTTTGCCTGAGCATCCCAAAGTTCAAGATCATGCCATTCAGTATTTTCTACTCTATTGCCGTTTCTGTCCTTATATGCCTCTGTAGTCGCCAGTCTCAGGTTGGCTACCACTTTGTCTCCCTCTAGGTGCTTTACTTCTGGATCTGCACCTAGATTTCCTACTAATATCACTTTGTTGATTCCGGCCATGACTGCTTGATGTTAATGTTATTGACAAATGATTATGTTTAAAGTATAAAATTAATCTCCTTCTTCCAAATACTTTAAGATTAGTTTAGGCTTGGGAAGCGCTTCAAATGCATCCTTTTCAATCAGCTGATAGTCCCGTTTGCTGCACCAATCCTGCAGGACATTTTTGGAAGCCTCAGAAAATCTCAATGCTGCAAAGTTGGCAAAAATTCTTTGATGTGTCAGCAAATGTTTAAACTGCCTCTCCGGTTGCCAATGTACCTGAATGCCCATTTCCCTCAATTCCTCAAGCAGGGCATGCTTTTCACCGGGATCAAAGATTTCAGCGGTCTCAATTACCGGAAAATCATATAAACCTTCCCAGATATCACCGGAGATCCTTTTGTTCACTACCAGTTTTTCCTGATTATATATATATAGGTATAACAAATGTCTGACCTTGACTTTAACTTTATTGATTTTGACCGGCAATTCCCCTACCCTGCCTTGCCTGAAAGCTTCACATCCCACAGCCAAAGGGCAGCTTTTGCAATCTGGATTTTTAGGGGTACACTGAAGAGATCCGAATTCCATTATGGCTTGATTGAAAGTTCCTGCCTGGGTTTCGGGAATCAAGGAATTGGCAAGCTTTTCAAATGTTTTTTTGCCTGCTGGACTTGCGATGTCAGTATCAATCCCGAAATACCGTGCCAGTACCCGGAAAACGTTACCATCTACTACTGCTACAGCTTCTCCATAGGCAAACGAGGCAATAGCTGCTGCTGTATAGCTTCCCACCCCCTTCAATGTTAGCAACTCCCGGTAGTTCTTTGGGAATGTGCCTCCATATTTTTCGGTGACTTCCTGTGCACAAAAGTGGAGGTTGCGGGCTCTACTGTAATAGCCTAGCCCTTGCCATAGCCTCAGGACTTCATCAGATGGAGCCGCCGCCAAATCTTGCACTGTCGGATACTGTTCAGCAAATGCAAGAAAATATGGAAGCCCCTGAGCCACCCTAGTTTGCTGTAGAATAATTTCTGAAAGCCAAATGATATAAGGGTCATGTGTGTTTCTCCATGGCAAATCCCTCTTGTGTTTAGGGTACCAGCTCAACAAAGTTTCGGTAAAATAGGAATTCTTCAAAATGCTTGATTTTATGGTACTTAGCATGTTCACGAACAAAAGAAGCTAAATTTGTACAATTTGTTTTTATATTGATTTGCTTCGTGTAAATTTGCAGTCCCAAAATTAGTTGGTTAATAGGTCGTTAAGCTTATTTAGTAATAATTTAAATTCAATAAACAGTGACTAAAGCAGAAGTAATCACCAAGATTTCGGACAAGACAGGAATCCAGAAAGATGACGTTACACAAACCATTGAAGCATTCTTCAAAGTGGTTAAAGATTCCATGGCAGAGGGAGAGAATATTTACGTAAGGGGTTTTGGAAGCTTCATCAATAAAAAGCGCGCCAAAAAGATCGCACGTAACATTTCTAAGAATACAGCCATTGTAATTGATGAGCATCATGTACCGGCCTTCAAGCCTTCAAAGGTATTTATTGAGAAAATCAAGAACAGCAAAAAAATCAAAGAACTAGCTCCTCAGGATTAATTCTGAGGAACTGAATTCCTTATGAAAAAATCCCAAGTTGCCATATTAGTCATATCCCTGCTTTCCATTGGAGCATTGTATTCTCTTCCAAGGGTGGTAGTTGACAATGAAGCAGATAATACTGGTCTTGAGAGCGCTTCTGAAACTGGACCTGCAGTGGAGGATCTCCATGATGCGGTCATGACGGTAGCATCTCGTCAGCAGCTAGATATGTTGCTGTCAAGGTTGGGATTGGAAGAAAATAAGGAAAATTATATTAAATTGGCAGATTCTATTGCCAAACTTTATCAGGAATCAGGCAAATTTGACAGTGCTGCACATTACTTAGGTATGTCAGCCGAGCGTTTTTCTGATCCTCAGGGATGGGAAAAAGCAGGAGTTGCTTATTATGATGCCTATAGTTTTGCATTGAATGAGCAAAAGCAGGCATTTTTGGCTGAACAGACCAGAAATTACCTGAATAAGGTTTTGGAGAAAGATCCAAACCGATTAGATCTAAAGACTAAAGTTGCGATGACTTACGTTTCTTCTGCCAACCCAATGCAAGGAATCACCATGTTGCGGGAAATTTTGGAAGAAGATCCTACCAATGAGGAAGGTTTATACCATATGGGAGTACTTTCCTTGCAGTCCGGACAATATAAGCGTGCCGCTGAGCGATTTGAAGAATTGGTAAAATACCATCCGGACAATATTCAGGGACAGTTTTATCTTGGCGTGAGCTACTTTGAATCAAAGCAGAACAACAAAGCAAAAAAACAATTTCAGCTAGTACAAAGCATGACCAAAGACCCTATGGTTTTGGCAAGTGTGGAAGGCTACCTGGATAGAATCTAGAATCAATATTCACCATTTAAACAACAAGACTATGCCTTGCGGTAAAAAAAGAAAAAGACATAAGATCGCTACTCATAAGCGTAAAAAAAGATTGAGAAAAAACAGACATAAGAAGAAGTAATATACTTCTTCTTTTTTCGATTTTAACTTAACACGTTCATTCACATTATAAACAGAGACGCAATTTGAGCACAGAATTATTAATCGATTCTGCTCAAAATGGAAGTCGAATTGCCCTTTTAAAGGACAAGAGCCTGGTTGAGCTCCACGCAGACGGTGGAGACAATCAGTTCAAAGTAGGTGATATCTATCTGGGTACTGTCCGTAAAATCGTCAATGGGCTAAATGCAGCCTTTATTGACGTAGGCTATGAAAAGGATGCTTTCCTGCATTATCAGGATTTGGGTCCCCAAATCAGCAGCCTTAACAAGTTTACGAAGATGGTCCGCAGCCAGAATTATTCCAGCTACACCTTAAAAGGGTTTGAACGGGAACCTGATATAGAAAAGCTTGGAAAGATTTCCAATGCCCTTTCTAAAACCAATCAGATACTGGTGCAAGTGGTGAAAGAGCCCATTTCCACCAAAGGTCCCAGACTATCCTGTGAGCTCTCCCTTGCCGGTCGATACATCGTACTGGTACCCTTTTCCGACACGGTCAATGTATCCAAAAAGATACGCAGCGCCGAAGAGAGAAGGAGACTGGTCCGATTAATCACCTCTATCAAACCCGCCAACTTTGGCGTCATCATTCGCACAGTGGCCGAAGGTCAGTCCGTAACGGAACTGGACAAGGACCTGAGAAATCTGGTGACAACATGGGAAGAGGGCATGAAAAAGCTGGTGAAGGCCAAAAGCCGCGACAAGGTAATTGGAGAAATGAGCATGGCCTCTTCTATAATTAGAGACCTACTCAACGAATCATTCGATGCAATCACAGTAGAGGATGAATTGATTTACGATCAGATCAGATCTTATATAAGGTCTATCGCCCCCGAAAAGGAAAAAATTGTCAAGCTTTACAATGGAAAAGCTAAGCTCTTTGAAAGTTTTGGAATAGAAAAGCAGATTAAAAGCTTGTTTGGTCAGACCATCAGTCTGCCACAGGGTGGATATGTCATCATTGAACATACCGAAGCCCTTCACGTCATAGATGTGAACAGTGGCAATAAATCCAATCAAGAAAGTGACCAGGAAACAACAGCGCTTAAAACAAACCTGGTTGCCGCAAAAGAAATTGCCCGACAATTGAGACTACGCGATATGGGTGGGATCATCGTCATCGACTTCATTGACATGAAAAAGGCCGAGAATAAAAAGGCCATTTATGATGCCATGAAGGAAGAAATGAAGCACGACAGATCCAAAAACACCGTGTTGCCGTTGACCAAATTCGGCCTGATGCAGATCACCCGCCAGCGGGTAAGGCCAGAAGTCAACATTATCACCAAAGAAACCTGTCCATCCTGCAACGGTACAGGCAAGATCCAAGCCTCCATTCTGGTGGCGGATCAATTGGAAAAAGACCTCGAGCATATGGCTACTATCCAAAACGTATCCAACATCCACATAGGATTGCACCCCTATCTGTATGCCTACTTTACCAACGGGCTGATTTCGCAGAGAGTAAGGTGGTTTTTCAAATACCTGAAGTGGGTCAAACTGATCAAAGATTCTTCACTCCCTGTGACGGAGTACAAATTCCTGGACGACTCAGGAGAAGAAATAGAACTAACCGTAAAAAGCGAGACCGAATAGGTCCCGCTTTTTTTTGGTTCAAATTTTTTTTGCTTTAACGGTGCTCCATCTTCCGTACTACTAGTTTAAAAAGCCTTAAAAGCTGAACAATTTTGCTTATTAGGTAAAATATCGCAATAGATTTTCATGATCACCTTTGAACGTTTATCCCTATAAAAATGCCGTGCACCTTCCTACGGATTGGAGGGTAAATAAGAGCTGTTTTATTCCATTTTTTGTGGTTTATTTAAGCCATGATTCAAATCAGAAAAGCTGACCCTGTTCAGGACCTAGATCCAATTTGGGATATCTTCTCAAAAGTTATCCACAGCTGTACAACCTATGTTTACGACCCTTCTACCCCTAAAAGTGCACTATCTGAAATATGGTTTTCAACCTATATGGACACATTTGTTGCTGTGGACAATGCAAATCAAGTAGTAGGGACTTATATCATCAAGCCCAATCAGCCTGGCCTTGGAGACCACATTGCCAACTGCAGCTATATGGTCCATCCAAAGCATGAGAGCAAGGGTGTAGGGAAACTTATGGGAATGCATTCAATTCAACATGCCCGATCAAAGGGCTATCTCGGCATTCAGTTCAATATCGTTGTGAGTACCAATTTGGCAGCTATATACCTGTGGAAGAAGTTAGGCTTTGAGATTACCGGGACAGCAAGGAAGGCTTTTATGCATCCAGAAAAAGGGCCTATAGATGCTTATGTGATGTTTTTGGAACTTTAATTTTCTTCACCTACACTTTTGTCCCAAACACCTCCAAAAGCATAGAGCATCACCACTTTGGAGTATCGCACATTCCAAGGTGCTGTAAGGATGGCAGGAACAAAAACAAAAACATAATAAACCCATAGATCCGGATCATCAAAAATCAGGTAAGTCAAAATCCCAAATAATATAAAAATGGCTACACCTACTGCATAGGTGAAAAACATAGAGATCTGATAAAATCCGGGTTCGGGCATAAACCTGAATCCACAAACTTCACAATTGGTCTTCAGTTCATTGAAATATCGAAGATCAGTTGCCTTGCTTTTAAACATATTGCCTTTCGTGCAGATGGGGCATTTGCAATTGAGCATGGCTATCCATTTGTTATTCGGTTTTTTGCCTGATGGGGCTGCTTTGTAATTGGAATGCATATAAGCAATACAGGATAGGAACAAAATCGGTTCATTACCTGTGCAATTTTATATAAAACAACAACAAATCCTCAGCACATTTCAATTAAAAGAATACATTTTTTATTTGAGTTATTAGCTTTTACTACAGGTTCCAAAACTAGGTTTGATTGCGTATATTTCACAACTACCATACACTGTCCCACTAAAAGTAATAGGGGTATTACGGATTAGAATCTGTCAGTTGATGTCCAAAATATAATTTCGTTGAATCCAAAAGCCATGAAAATAAAATTAATCTTTTTAACCGCCATTTGTTTAGCTGTATTAGTGCAGGGACTTGCACAGGAAATCCCCTTGGTGTACAGCCAAGAACATACAGGATCTGCCTGTGAAGACCCAGAACTACCTGAGCTTTCCGCGTTAACTTCACATCCCATGCTCACAGATCCCTTTGCATGGTCCAATGGCAATGGCCGTATCAAGTCTTTTTCTGACTGGGCTTGTAGAAGAGCTGAAATCAAAAGGGAAATCGAGCATTATGAGATCGGTCCAAAACCCATACGGCCAAAGGATATCAAAGCAGCTTTTGCCAATGACACCCTTCGGGTCAGCATCACCGAAAACGGCAATGTGTTGGAGCTGACGGCAGCTGTCAAACTTCCTCAAGGGAAAGGTCCTTTTCCTGCAGTGATTGGCATCGGCAGAGGATCCGGAAGCTTGCCTGACAGCATCTTTGGCAATCGGGACATCATACAGATTGCCTTTAACTTCACACAAGTGATGTCTCATACGCAAAAAAGAGGTACAGAACCATACAACAGGATCTATCCCGATCTTGAATTTGCAGGAGCATACAGTGCATGGGCTTGGGGCATCAGCAGGATCATCGACGGTTTGGAGTTGACGCAGGCCGACCTACCGGTTGATTTGAGCAAATTGGCAGTCACGGGATGTTCTTTTGCTGGCAAGATGGCTTTGTTTGCCGGGGCATTTGACGAACGCATTGCGCTGACCATAGTGCAGGAATCCGGGGGTG
>DAIPZN010000148.1:0-8097 GCA_036782195.1 Cyclobacteriaceae bacterium
GTTTATATGGCTGTAGTCAGTTACAAATAAACCCACATTTGGAGTCTTTTACAAAGACTCCTTTTTTTTTGGTTAAAATTTAAACCGGTTTTTTCGAAAAGGTGAAAAAAAGTCCAGATTGTGGTTAAAAATTGAAGCTTATTTTTGGATTGATGTCATTTTTGAAATTTTCAGCCTCAAGCAAATGTTATTGATGTTGTTTCTGTATGGATTTATTAATTGAGTGGGTAGATTTTTGACGGATTTTTTGATGAATAGCACTAATTCTAAATTTGTCCAGTTAATTAAGTAGCCCTTTCTTGGTTGAATCATGGTTTTATAGAAATCCTTAGCCAGATCTAACTATATGCTCAACCATTTAATTCGGTTTTGCCAAATGATACACTGATTTTGACAGTTTGGCTGTTTCATAGAGCAAAGCATCTATTGTTGGTTTTCTTTTTGATTCAGGATTTCCAAATGCCAGATAAGCTTCAAGAAAATCAGCCTGCAATTCAAGGTAGTTCAGGGTTTGGCTGATTTGATCATAAAAATGAAGGCATCCGTTTTTCAGAATCAACTTGGTAGCGGCAAGGTCTTCCTGTAAGCCTGCGTTGTAGATTTCATTTGACAGGATCTCCTGATGAAGTTGACAGGGGAACTGTGTCACCAAAAGAATCCTTTCGATTTGATCTTGTTTCACCACATGTTCAATTTGATCTAGTAGCAAAGTTCCTCCTTTACGGATATTTAGGCCAAACACAGAAATCAAAGTGACCATTGGATGGGTTTCCCAGGATGGTGGTATCTTCAAATCAGGGCTGACCAAAATTAAAGTGGGTGAGGAGAACCCCCAGGGGATGCCCCTGAGGTGTTCTGCATGATAGCTGCTCATTAGGCAAGCGCTTTTTTGGTTTTACGGGCAGATAGGCGATGAGCTGAATTCTTATTAAGGTGATCGAGGCCACAAAGCGTGAATTCCCCTCCGTCATGTTCATAATCGTGCTGGTAATGGTGGAGGTTTTCCATCACGGTATGGTCGATCAGATTGGCATTGGTGAAATCAACCTTGATTTTTTTTCCTCTTGGCAAGGCGTCGAAAGATTTTTTGAGCTTGATGTAGTTGCTGAAGACTGCTGAGTGGAAGACATCAACCGTATATTCGTCACCATTGACCCTCACGCTAAACAAAGGCTTGAACATGTACCTGAAGGGCAGTCCGTTGATCAGGTGCATGATGATTTTTGTGAGGATACCCACACCGATTCCTATCAGTAAATCTGTAGCCAAGGTGAAAACAATTGTCATCAGAAATATGATGAGCTGCTCTTTTCCGATCTTGTAGGTGTTGTAAAATTCCTTTGGGGAAGCAAGTCTATAGCCCGTAAAAATCAGCATGGCTGCCAGTGCAGCAAGTGGGATCTGATGGATCAGCATGGGGAAGAAAGCCACAAATACCAGTAGGAACAATCCGTGGAAAACATTGGACCACCAGGTTTTGCCGCCGTTGTTGATGTTGGCGGAACTCCTGACGATCTCCGCAATCATGGGAAGTCCACCGATAAGCCCGGCCAAGGTATTGCCTGCGCCCACCCCGAGCAGGTCCCGGTTCATGTTTGATTTTCTTTTGTAAGGATCCAGTGTGTCTATTGCCTTGGCGCTTAATAGGGATTCCAGACTGCCTACCAGGGCAAACATGATGATGTATTTGATCGATACCGGAGAAAACAACATAGAGAAATCCGGAAAGGTAACCGCAGCTAACAGGTTGCTAGGCAATGTGACCAGAAATTTGGGGCCGATGCTGTATTCATGACCATCTAGAAAAAGATAAGTATGTTCATGCTCCAGGTCAAAATATCTTCCTAAAGGAATGGCTACCAAAATGACCAACAAAGGGGCGGGGATTTTTTTGATCAGGGGGTTTTTGAACAAAGGGACCAGAAAGAGAATCAGCAAGCTGACCAGCCCGATCAGGGCAATTTCCGGATTCATTGCGGCTATGCCTTTGGGAATTTCTGCCAATAAGCCAACCGTTTCGGTAGCTTCTGGTTTGACCCCCATCAGGGTAAAGATCTGTTTGGCGGCTATGATGATCCCAATCGCAGCCAACATGCCATGCACAGCAGCTGATGGGAAGAAATCGGCCAGCACACCGGACTTGATCCAGCCGAATACTATCTGCAAAAGCCCGGCAGCCACTATGACAGCCAAGGTGAGCCTGTAGCCCACCAAGGGATCTCCCTGTCCCAGTTCATTGACAGCCCCTAGTGCGATGACGATCAACCCGGCAGCCGGACCTTTGATGGTAAGATGGGATCCACCGAAGAAGCTGACCATCACGCCGCCGATGATGGCTGTAAATATTCCGGAGACAGGCGGGAACCCGCTAGCCATAGAAATGCCAAGACACAAAGGCAAGGCAATGAGGAAGACAAGAAAGCCCGAAGTAAGGTCTGCTTTCCAGTTTTGACGTAGACCGGCCCAGCCGGAAAGAGGTATTTCGTTTTTATGCTTTTCCATATTATGAGGATTTAAGAGCTGTGGGATGGTAAGTTTTGATATGTGGGCCCAGGTAAAGCCGGGCATAGATGCGGATCAAGGCAATACCGCCGAAAATGAAACTGATGGAATAAATACCTGCCAACAGGTATTGGTCCTGGTGGATATGGCTGAAGAGCAAATCCACCCCGACAAATGTCGGTGAGATGGGAAATGCCATCAGCCCCAAAGCCGAGAGGAGAAAAACCAAAGCTGAGACTGGATGCTCATACACATGGCCATAGTACATGTTGAGGTCATAGTGGCCCTGTTCCTGTCTTCTCAACCTCTCCAAAGCTAGTATTCCTGTCATGCTGAATACCGCCACTCCGCTGAGGTAAATCGCAGTCTGACTGAAGTCAAAGGTTTCATTGAAAGAAACAGCCAATGCGATCCAGAAATGGTTTGCTGTGACTAGCATCCAAGCAAGTCTTGGGTAATTTCTTTCCGAAAATGCCTTGAAGACCATCAACATGCCAATCAAAGCCAAAGTACCGGGCAGCAGTATCGCAATGTTTTGAGGGATAAGTTGTTGATTCAGATAGAGGTAAAGCCCGATGGCATATGCGGGAGCAAAAAACAGCAGTAGGTTTTTAGGTGTGAGAAAGTCCAGGTTGCTTCCGAGCTTTTTGATCGGGGAGAAAACCAGATTTTTCATCAGCTTGTCCAGCTTCCACTCCTGCAAGGAAAGCAGGTAGAGGCTGTACTCCAGTTTTTTTGGAAAACTGTCTTCTAAAGAGTGCTCTTTAGGCTGATAATGGTAAAACTGGTCACGGATCATGTAGCTGACCACTGATGGCGATACCAGCAGCTGGTATGTCCTCAGGAAGGCGTTACCAGCAAAGTGGATCAAGGCCAGTCCATGGAATCCAGCTGCCACTTCTACAAACATCAACCCGATCTGTGCAATGGAAGCATAAGCAATCTGGGATTTGATGGTCGATTGTACCCGTGCAATCGGATAGGCTACAAGCGTGGTAGCCAAGCCCAACATACCGATCAGTAGCCTTGCGATCCATTGGTGCTCCCAGAAATGTGCCGTGCGGAGCAGCAGGAATACACCGAAATGTACTGATAGTGAACCGTAGAAAATTGCCGATGAAGGAGTGGGGCCTTCCATCGCTCGGGGTAGCCAAGAAGAGAAAGGCAGCTGTGCAGATTTGGCTGCTGCCGCAATCAGGATTCCCAAGGCGATCAACAACCCTGTACCTCCATGCGTTGTCAGCTGACTGACTACTAGATCCGCGTTGTTCAGCTTCAGGAAAGTAATGTTTTCATGCCAAAGGTGATGGCTTGCCCACATGGCCAGTATGATTCCAATATCTCCGATCCTATATATGGAAAATACCTTGACAGCATTCCTGACGGGAAGATATCTGTTCCTATAGAATGCAATCAAAAGGAATGAGGATATCCCCAGCATTTCCCAACCTATGAACAAAGTTTCGAAGTTCCCCGCCAGCACGGTCATGTTGTAAGCCAGGAAGAAAAACAGGATGCTGTTGAAAAACCGCTTATAGCCCTCCTCCAAATGGAGATAATACCTGCTGTACCTGGTGATCAGGAATGTGACGAAGGCGCCAACTGCTAGATATGCCGCTGTAACCCTATCAAAGTAGAAGTCAATCAGAAAGCTGTATTCCCCATTATGAAAAAGACGGAATTCAGACACATTGACCGGTTGACCATCTCCCTGAAGCAGCCAGTAGCAGATATAGCCCAGTACAGCAGCTAGCTGTGCACTTACAGTATAAAATGCCATCCGGGACAAGACCTTTTCTCTTTTGCCGGAGGGAAACAGGGATAGGAGAAAGCCTGCCAGGGGAATCAGCACAAGACAACTTATGATTATGCGATGTTCCATATTCAGCAAATCAGGTAAACGGGTAAATTTTCAGCAGTAGAAGCCAACATGTTGTCCAAATCGGCTACTTTTTCAGGTGTCTTGGTGACTGTATGGTAGGGGATGAATTCCCCCTCCCGGAACAGATAGGCTTCCTTGGTTTCGGGATGGATCACGACCAGCCTGACCCATTCATTTTCAAACCATTCATAAGTGGGTTCGTGGATTCGAATGGTTTTCATGACTATGTCGGGGAAATGTTCGACTGTGATGAGGATCCTCAAAGGGTCATGGATGTTGATCATCTGTTGGGGAAGTCCTGGTCTCAGGTCTCCTTCCATTCCGTTGGCTACGCCAATCAATCCGATGACATTGTGGGGGAGCTTGGTTCCTGCACCTAGCTTTTCATTGTCCATTCTGGAAAAATAATATTCCAGGTTGATGCCCCCGCAAACAGGTGCCACAGCTTTTAGAATACCGAAGAGGTACTTGCCTTCGGGGTCAATTCTATGGTCATAGGAATTGAGAAAAGCCCTTTTGTCCAAGAAAAGGTGCTTGTTGTTTTGTCTGTTGCCGACAATACACAGAGCGTTGGTCGCGTGGTTCCATTCGGGCCGCGGTTCAAACAGCGACAGGGATCTAAGCTTTACCTTTTTGTGGACTTTTTCGGCAGGGGCTGAGGAGTCAACATTGGCAAATCTCCTTGAACGTTCTTTGGCATTGTACTGCAACACCTTTTCAAACTTCGGCAAATGTTCTGCGTGCAATTGCTGAAGAGAAGCAGGAATGTGTTCCAGATCATAAAACTCCATCTCATCCTGAGTGGTGTCATGTAGTCCACCTATAAACTTGCAGCTATCTGGAATATCAATGCCCCTAGTCCGAAGCAGTTTCCTGACTTCATCATTGTTGCCTATGTGGGCCGCAACCCGTGCATTGACCGATCCTGCTCTTCCACTGCATGCACCACAGTCATATCCGGCATAGTGGGTATTGTTGACGGAGCTTGCTCCATGTCCGAAGATGTAGATCAGCTGTGCAAAATTGTCCACCAGACCGATGCTCCTGAGTAATCCTTCAAAGCTATCGGTCATTTCAGTTATTGTAAACCCGACCTGAAGACCCTGATAACGGTTTTCCGGGTTTTTGCAGACAATGGAGAGTTTACCTTTTGGGTCCATATGTCGGAATGAAGAAACCATAGCCGGAGTAGGCCCCGGGCGGAAGATGTTTTTTGCCATTTTGACTGCGGACCAGAAGCCCATTGTCTGTGAAATGGCCCATGCTCCAAATACCCCATGCGCATGCTTGCTGAAATGGGTGTCCTTTTGATGCCGGATGTTGGCTTCTGTTTCCCTGATGACATGGGAGGGGGTGACAGGTGCCGGGCAGACTTTGGTAAGGAACTTCCCGTGCTCAGGCTGAAAGTAAAACGGCAGATTGAAAAAACCTGCAGTACCAAATGTTTCTGCCCTTGGAATAAACCTTTCCAAATACCTCCTGATGGAACAGCAGCGGTCATCGATGCAGAATATGGCCTGAAGTGGAGGTTGTTTGGATGTAGGTGGTGCTGTAGCCGGATTCTGTAGGCCCTTGATAACCTGGTCATAATAACTCCATTCAAAGGCTTCCTGCCAAAGCTTCAGAACTTCATCCAACTCAGTCAAAGGCTGAAGAGCTGTGATATCAGGGGTATTTGCCGGTTTTCCTTCAAATATCGGTTTCCAGTTTTGTCCCAGCCTTCTGTCAAGTGCATCTATTTCAAGGATGCATTCCAGTGTCACCAGTTCTTTGAGGGTCAAGGATTTTTTATCCAAAAGACTGACAGGTTGTTGTTCAAGGACGGCGACTATTCCGGACCAGCCCGGGTGGGCAAATTGCTGGTCATATAGATATGCTCGGTATGCCTTTGGTTCCCCTACAAGGATATGTAACAAGTCTTCCAGCTTTGTTTTTGGATTGAGGAAGAGTTGTCTGGCCCGTTTGCTTCCAAAGATTCTGGTAAAGCTGTTGCTTTCCATATGGCGTACCGCCCAAAGTAGGCCTTTGGAAGGTACGGGCATTTTCCAGATAGAAATTCCTTGATCCAGATAGTTTCCAAGAAGCCTGAAAAGTAGGGGGTGTGTTTCTTTGTCGAGGTTGACATGGTATTTTTCTTTCCAGTACTTTCTTGTCTGCCCGATCAAAGGTGTCCTTCCTTCTTGATATCCCCCATACAGCATTTTTTGCTTCCATGCAGCCAATGTTTCGGGTTGCTTATGTTGCAAAATGATTTTATCTAGGATTTGAGGGTGGATTTTTTTGCCAAAAAACAGATTCCTGTATTGGCTGAGTGGAAGGTAAACATTGTATCCGAAGCTGTCGGCTGCAGATTTCAGTCCAAGGTGAAAGGGGAGGTGTTGAAAGGCGTGTAGCGTATTGTGATGCACAAAGTCCTTCAAAGGAGCTTGTGCAGGCAAATGATGCGCAAGGTCATGCAAGGCCCTATCTACATCATTTTGATGCATGGGATTAGCCATATAAATTGAAATGAAGAAATGGTGATAGGAAGAATGTTGGGCTTAATAGCTTAACCCAAAGGAATCAGAATTAAAAAAATCTGGAAAAAGGGATTTTAAGGCAATGGAATAGGATGTATAGCGCGTTTCCCGGGCGGAACTGGAAAGGTCGAAATGACACAATTCCAGCATATGAGGAAGGATTGTGGCAAAGCTGGCTTAAGCTCTTATTCCAATCAGTAGCATTCTCAAACTTATCATCTTGTGTTTCTTTTTCTTCCTCGATTTCTAAAGAAACCAGCACAGTCTCGTGTTGGGTACTTTTTTCTCTTTGAGATTCAGCTACTTCTGTAGCTTCTAGTTCAAGATCATTGGAGGAAGAAAGATTAGGAAGCGGTAAAGCTGCTACAATCCATATGCACAGGACCAACAATGATCCAAAAAGATTTGAGAGCAGTATATGGTGTTTAGTAGACAAGCTTTTAGCTTTATTATAGTTTCAAAGCTAGTAGTAATCCTTTAAATAAAAACGAACCAGATCATAAAAATTTTACCGATTTGGTAAAAGATTCGATCCGGTTCATTTTCCTGGGGCTTGGTGGTTTTTTTGATCAATTAAAGCTGAGTTGGTAATTCAAGACTTCTACTTCCATGACATTGTGGGACCTGTCGGAAAGCAGGCCTTTCACTTTGGGTTTGGCCTCATCTTCATCAAGTAATTTTTCCAGCAATTTTTGAAAGTAGGCGAGCTGTTGTTTCAAGTGTATACCTGCGAATTCTTTTTCTGACAGTAGGACCACTCCCTCTTCATCCATTTTGAGGAAGTTTTGCTTGGTTCTTTCAGCGGCATATTTCCATCTTGCTGTTGGGGTGAAATTCTTCATCAAATGATTATGGATCATGCATGGATAGTGTCCTACCAAGATTACTTGCGCTATGTTTTCCTTCCTGATCACGTCTCTCAAGGAGAGGATACTCTCTTGAGTGGCATCTATAAATTCCAAGCCTGTCTGCGTGAAAGTCAGAATAAGGTCATTTGGTTCTAAAGACTCATGGCTTAAGCAATCATTGCAAAATACCATCAAGGTTTTTGTCTGGATTCTTTTTTGGAAAGAGAACAGTGATTGGGATTTTTTGAAAATCATTTGAGTGATAGTTGAGAGTGGGTGTAATGTGTTTTAAAGTAATCTTATCTGATGATCTAAATTAGATTATTTCAATAAGGGTGATTTGCAT
>DAIPZN010000149.1:0-8001 GCA_036782195.1 Cyclobacteriaceae bacterium
ATATAGAATAATTAATAAAAGACTGATTTTAATGTCAAAAACTCAATTTGAATATTTTTTTTCTTGCTTCTCTTGAAGATTTGAAAATAAAAAAAGACCTGGAAGTCAGGTCTTGAGGGAATAATCAGGTTCTCGGTGAAGTTGAGAAAGTACTTTATGGAGTAATAGCAGCTCCTCTTCTTCATGAAATGCGGAAATGACAATGCGGTTGGTCCAAGGATCTGTAAGATCTGGATATGGAAATGAGGAGACTACAATTCCCTTATCTTCAAGTTGCTTTACCCAGTTCCTGTTTTTAAACGTATATACAGGGTAATCGACAGATCCATAAAGAGACTTGTTGTTTTGAATCAAGTTGAAAAAAAACCTATTGTTGTTTTTCAGGATTTCCAAAGCCTCTTGATAAATATCCTGAGCTTTGAGGAAGGCATAAAGAAAAGCAGGGCTAGGAGGTGATGAAGTTCTGAAAAGGGATTCTCTAGAAATGTTAAGCAAAGTAGATTGATCTCCAAGGACAATTCCAGCCGGTATCCCAAGTGCCTTCCCTAAAGAACCACTAACCACTAATTCCACAGGTAAATATTTCCATCTATTGAATGTCCCGAAAATCGAGGAGCCAACTATCCCAAATGCATGACTGTCATCCAACAATAGGGTATATCGATGTGTCCTAGGCAAATGTGCAATCCAGCTGAAATCATAAATTTCTGGTGTAAGAGGATTGACTGAATTGGCAATGATCAAGATACGTTGAGGAGGAAGCTGTTCACAAGTGATTTTGCAATGTTCTTCCCATGATTTCTCGTAAGAATTCTTGGTGGAGGTGTATGGAGGCAGTATAGCTGGATGTGTATCAGGTGCTATAAACATATGATCTGCCTGATTGGCTAGATGTTGGATGGCAGCTTGGCCAGCCAAAAAACCACTGCTCAGGGCCAGAGCTTTTTCAGATCCTGCTTTTTCCGCAAAAAAGTTTTCAAACTGCTCATATACTGCTAATCTTACATTGTTAATCCTGCTGAGTCCATGACTTATTCCATACTGCTGTATTCCTAATATGACTAATTTTTCAAATGCTTTATTGGCGGCTATCCCTAGGTAAGAGGTTCCGCTGAAATACAAAAGCTCATTTCCCTCATGTACTATGGTAGGGCCAATTTTTGAATGGAGTTGATAAAGACTCATTATGTATAGAAACTTTTAATGCTGATACTCGAAACCTAGTCTGGAAATGGAAGTAGGTTCAACTAACACTATATGAATGTAAACTATTTTCCTGTTATTTTTTCTTTGTAACTATTTCCAAATCTATCAATCACTTCCAATTCTAGTGCTGCTGATGGATCTATAGGTTTAAAGAAAAACATATGGTCATTCCTTTGCGGAACTACCCAGGGGTGTTTAAGCGGTTGGTCCACTCCCGCATAAAGCTGATAGGCTTTTGGGTCAAAGGTGACTTCCCTTCTCGGAGAACCGATCTTTATGTCGTCTTCGTACCAAAAAACCTGCCAATTTTGATCATAATTCCAGATATTGACACATATTTCTTCTGGAAAATCCACGTGTTCCCCAATTTTATATATTTCAAACTGCTTCTCTTTCGAATGCCCAATGCTTTTATAATACCACTTGATCTTGGTATCAACTACCTCATAAACACCAAATCCTTTGGGGGTTCCGTCGTAGCAGATGTCACCTGTCCACCAAGCACCACTTATTGCGGCTTGATTGTGTTCATAAATATTAGCATCTTCTCGATTTTCATTCCAATGTACATGTCCCGAAATCAGATGAACATTTCTTCCTTGGAGAATATTATAAAGTGCCATTCTGTTGATCAGCGATTCTTTGTTGATTTCTCTTCCCGGGTTGTAAGCAACAATCTGAGAAGTTGAAGGGATATGCAAGAAAATCACAATAGGGGTCTCTAGTGCTACATAGGATAGGTCTTTCTCAAGCCATTTCAATTGGGTTTCATCTAAATAGCCATAGTATTGTTTGTTTCCAAGGAAATATACGTCATTGAGAGTTATATAGTGGACGTTTCCCCTGTTAAAGGAATAATATGAGGGGCCAAATTGTTCTTGAAAGGGTTTCTGCGCCTGTTCATGTGAGCGGGCGTCAAGTGCTATATCGTGATTGCCGGTTACCTGAAAAAAGGGTATGCCGGTGTTTTTGATGCCTTGATTGTATTTTTCAAATAGTTCGAATTTATCAAATACCAAATCCCCACAGCCAATACCAAAGACTTCTTCGGATGTTTTGTAGGCTTTTAATTCAGGACAGGATTCTTGGATGAAGATATCTGCTTCTTCCAATGTCTGTAATTGGGGATCAGCAATAACAACAAAGCTGTGTTTTTGATCTGAAATTTGAAGCGGAATTAGTTCAAATTGTAACCGAACCTGACCCTGTTCTTTTGGGATTATTCTGAAAAAATCCACAGATCCATTGGGTAAGACTTGAAGCGCGTACCCTGACGGATAAGACATAAAGACAATTTCCCTGTCTGTCTGTAATATAAAATTTCCTTTGGCATCTGTTGTCACTACCTGTTTGCCATCTGAAATGACAATGCCCGGTACCCCATTCCCTAGAGCGGTAACTTTACCTTTGACTTCTTTAAATGGGGAGTCTTGAATTGGGGTAACATTTGATTTATTAATGGGTAATGCAGCCCCTCCCAAAAGAAATGTTCCGGATTTAATAAATCCTCTCCTGGATATGCTCCTTAAATTCTTGTTATTTTTCGCCACTTTAGAAAAATTGTTGTAATTTTAACATTGATAGCTTTATAGGTTCTTAAAAGAAATATTTTTATTTGAATATTTCAATTGAGTACCAATTTTGACCGATCCTACTTAGGGTTCAGCCACTTAAATTTTTTCTCAAATAAAGGTAGCTTATTTATGAAAATACTTTTCAAATATGGCACCCTTTTTGGAATGTAATCGTATCTTTAACACACTGTTTTATGTTTTTATATAATTAAAAATGCTATGTGTATACATAAAAAATCAATTCAAATTAAATTTTTCATCTTTTCAGTATTTGCAGCTTCTTTTTTTAGCAGCTGCACAAAAGATAACGAACCGGAAATTCCGGCAATCGGTGATGTGAGAGAGGGCGGTATTGTTTCGCATATTTTTCAGCCTGGTGAGCAGGGGTATGTAGAAGGGGAAGTACATGGGATCATTACTGCACCTGTCGATGTTGTCTTTGAATCACAATGGGGTTGTCAAGGTGTGGCAGTAGGCGGAACTTCAGTGGAAGTGGGTCGTGGAAGGACAAATACTGAGCGGGTATTGGCTTTTCATAACAACCTCCCTGACTACTATAACAATCCTACCCAGTGCCATCCTAATAACAATGGGAGTGTAGGTGCAAGGGTAGCGCTGGAGTTTTCATCAGGTGGTTATGATGATTGGTTTATGCCTAGCCTCCTTGAAATGGAATACCTATATAAAAATAGAGAGCAAATTGGAGGCTTTACTTCCACAGAATACTGGAGTTCTTGTGAATCTAATGCTCGTGCAGCTTGTGTCATGTCGTTTGTTACAGGAGAGTTGTTGTCAAAAGATAAAAGTGAATTCAGAAGGGTTAGGGTGATTAGATTTTTCTAAAATTTCTATTCCGCTTTCTTGCCAGTAGGCTTAAAAATTCATCAGAAATATCTCGGATAAGTAACCGTAAAGCACTTCGGTCTTCTGTCTTCCAGCCAGATAATCAAAGGTAATTTGCCTTGAGTTGCAATTGCGGATAACCACATTCTAAAAAAGTTAATTCAAAAAAAAGGGAACTGCTTTGAGTAGTTCCCTTTTTTGGCTATGCCCCCATTACTTGAATGATCTGGGCAGGAATTTTTTGGAACTCATTAAATGTGTATGGTTTGGTAATCCACCCGCTGATATCAAGAGCGCTGTAAAGGGTTTTATAGCTAGGGTTAATAGAGGTGGAATACACGAATTTTAAAACTTCGCTATATTCATTCAATTTGGATATTTCCTCAAGTGCCTGAAGACCATTCATGAGAGGCATGTTGATGTCTGTTAGAATAATATCAGGTTTTTCCCGCTCTTTATTCAGGACATATTCTATCAACTCTTTTCCATTTTTCACAATTTCGACCTTTTGAAAATACTCATGTTTGCCAAAGCTTTCTAAAATAAAATCTGCATCGTCAGCATCATCTTCAGCAATTAAAATATTGAGATTTCTCTTTTCGATCATAGCATAAAATTCTGGGGCATGCGATTTGGTGAAATTGGCAGGCATAAGGATAGGATGTTTCTTGAGTGATATTTAGCTGTCTTCTATAGGTTAAGCCAAGTAATTGGTTGACTTCACCAGATCCCAAAATCTTATTGCAAGAAATGGGATCAAGGTTTGGTCCACTAGTCAAAAACCATGCGCATTTTTATTTTTCTTGAAAGGAATTCAGAATAAAAGTCCAATACCAAGAAATAAATATGAAGCATAAAAAAAGGCTACCGGAATTTTCGGTAGCCTTTTGAATTTATTGACTAAAATCGTCAGTGTTCTATTTTAGAAAGTATATCTCAAACCGAACTGAAGTCTCCATACGTCATTGACGTTGGCTGTTCTTTGGTAAGTTTCAGTGATCAAGTTTGGACCGAAGTTTCTCAATCTATATTGAGGTACACCTTGTGCATTGGCAGCTCCACCTTGAGCGGCAGTTGGGATCACCAATGGTTGGGTACTTACAAATGACTGTCCAATACCCCAGTTGGAGTTCAACAGGTTGCCTACGTTGAGGATATCCACTCTGAATTCCAAAAACTGGTTTCTCTTAGTTGTTTTCAAAGTCTGAGAAGCACTAAAGTCAGCTCTGTAAACCATTGGCATGATTACACCGCCTCTTTCAGCTACTCTTCCTCTGTTTGCACTTAGGTATTTGTCCTGATTGATGTAAGCCTCCCAAGCAGCTGCCTGCTGTTGTGAAGTGAAGGTAACACCACTTGCAGTGTATTGTTGGAAGTTCATTTCGGACAAGTTGCTGTGGATGTAGATCAGGTCATTGGCAGTTCCACCATCACCGTTCATGTCGCCACCATAAGTATAGCTAGCATTACCGATGGTTCTTCCTTCCCAGAAGAGGGAGAATGAAGTAGTACCAAATTCGAATAAGTCAGTGCTATAGTTCATTGCAAGTGCAACTCTATGGCCCATGAAGTTTGAAGAGAAGCCTACACCAGGATTGTTAGGATCACCTGCATGCTGGTTGCCGTTCCAAGAACCGAAAGCAATAGATCCAGGATCTACAGTGTTTCTAGATTCGCCGTAGCTATAGAAACCTTTCAGGTACAATCCACTTGCAAATGGTTTTTCCAAGGAAACTGAAGCTACCCAAGAATTACCTACTGCTTGGTTTGACAAAACTACAGCATTGTCAATCTTGTTGTTGATCCTGTTGGTAAATGGATCTCTTGCAGGGTCTGTTGCGGGTCTTGAATCCGGAATCCATCTAGGTCTTGGATCTGGGCCGGTAAACTGGGCATTAGGCAGATCCAAGTTGGCATTGTAATAATTAACACCGTTGACGTCTTTGTTGTAGATGAATTCACCTGTTGCAATGATGCCACCTGGTAATCTGTGGTCTACTGCGATGTTGGTTCTCCAAACTTGTGGGAATTTGAAATTCTCTTCAGTAAGGGCCAGTTCGTAGTTTGCTGCAGGAGAACCATTTACTGAAGCTGGTTTGTATGCATTAGGATTTGGATTGAATGGTCTGGCTGTGGTATTATCCAATCTTTCAAAACCTGTCAAGATACCATTGTTACCGATTTGGTTGGAGATCCAAACATAAGCAGGTCTACCAGTAAAGATACCTGATCCACCTCTTACTTGGGTAGTTCTAGCACCATCGCTTAGGTCATAGTTGAAGCCTACTCTTGGAGACCACAATACGTTCGCGCCTGGAAGTCTGTCTGTTCTGAATCTTACAGTTTCTCTAGCAGGATTGGTGAAGTTGAATCCTTCTACTTCTTGGTTTCTGAAACCTGTATTTTCAAAGAAAGGAACGTCAATTCTCAAACCAGCGGTAACCAAAAGATCTTTGTTGACTTGGAATTCATCCTGTCCATAGATACCGGCATAGTTTACTTTCAATGGTTGGATAGGTTTTTCCTGTCCAGGAATGTTGGAATACCTCACTTGGAAAATCCTTACACTAGGAGGAGTTGCACTTGGGGTATTGGTCAAGAAAGCATTTGCATCTGTGTAGAAATCCTCTAATGAGTTGTACACATAAGCAGACTGGGAACCAGGGAAGAATACGTTTTCAGATTCATATCGCTCAAAGCTCACACCACCAGTAATGGTATGTTTGCCTAGGAATAGCTGCACGTTATCTTGGAACTGGAAGGTTTTGTAGCGAAGCTCGTTGTTAGGCGTGAAAGGCTCAAAACCGATAGTAGTGTATGTAGCGCCGTTGTTCAAGATGTCTACCATTGGGAAGATTTCACCTCTTGACCCACGGCTTTCGTCTTGATAAGTATAACCGATTATCAGGTTGTTAGTCAAGTTAGTGTTGATCCTGGTGTTCAATTCACCTACAATCGACCTGATGTTTTCGAAGATTTTGTAGTTCGAATTCTGGAAGTTCAACGCATCTGGTCTAAGGTTTCTGTTACCAAAGCCTAGGGAAGATGAATTGGAAAGCAATACATCGGTAGAGGAATCCAAGTGGTTGTACCTTACGCTTAGTTTGCTTTTCTCGCTGATGTTGTAGTCAATTTTAGCTAGGAATTTTCTTGATACGGTCTCGTGGTCGTAATCTTGGAAAGGACCGGTTTCATAACCGAAATTGTTTCTCAAGAAATTGCTTAGGTTAGTCAAGTCAGAAGCCAATACCCTTGTGGTGTTACCAGTGATCGGCTGATTGCCGGTGTTGGCTCTCCAAGTAGTTCCTGGCTGGGTATTTTTATCATCTTCAAATGAGGTGAAGAAGAACAATTTATTCTTGATGATTGGACCTCCCAAACGGAAACCTACTTGTCTGTATTTGAATTCACCTGGATTGAAAGTGTTGTCACCAGCTTGGGTACCTACGTTGTCAGAACCTCTCCAGAAGTAATATGCAGAACCTTTGAAATCGTTCGTACCGCTTCTGGTTACTGTATTGACACCTGCACCTGTAAAGTTACCTTGTCTTACATCGTAAGGAGCTACGTTCACAGAGATTTGGTCAATGGCATCCAAAGAGATAGGAGATACACCTGTTCTTCCACCTGGGTTGCTACCGCTACCCAAACCGAAAGAGTTGTTGAAGTAAGATCCATCTACAGTAATGTTGTTCAATCTGCCATCTTGTCCAGCAAATGAATTTCCTGAAGCTTGAGGAGTCAATCTGGTGAAGTCATTGATGTTACGGGCAATAGTTGGAAGCCTGTTGATTGCTTCGTTGCCTATGGCAGTAGTAGCACCTGTTCTTTCAGAACTGAATACTGAACTTCTTTCACCTGTCACCAAAACCTCAGTGAGGTCTTGTCCGTCTTCACGTAAAGTGACATTTACGTTGCCGGCGATACCTAAACTTAAGAAGACATTGTCAATAGTTTGGGTTTCAAAACCTACAAATGAAACGGTTACTGTGTAAGGTCCACCTACCCTCATACCGGGGATAGTGTACCTACCTTCAATGTTTGTGACAGCACCATATCTTGTACCTGAAGGAACGTGCGTAGCTACTACGTTGGCTCCCGGAAGGGTTTCGCCGCCGTTGTCAACTACCCTTCCTGTCATACTGGATGTGGACACCCCTTGCGAAAATGCCATGCCAGTGATAAACACCAACATGCAAGCCGCAAAAAGACTTTTGAGTAAGGATTGCATCATGTTTTTTGATTTTGTGAGGAAAACTATTAGGGTTACAGAAATTATTTTTCCGATACAAATGTATAGGACATCCCCAAGTTATTTTTTTTGTAATTGTTAAGTTTTAACATTTATTCACAAGTTTACTTAACAATTTCTTAACAT
>DAIPZN010000150.1:0-7943 GCA_036782195.1 Cyclobacteriaceae bacterium
GGTTTTTACATATTTTCTTAAGACTTAAATAATAAGTCTCATAACTGGAAGTCATGAGAACGGGCATCAACCTAGGTAGGAGAGAATTCGGGATCTTCACATTTTAGTTTGAATGAAATAATCGGTTGGAGAAATGGTTTCGAAAATGATTGGAGTTAATCAAACAACATCAGAAATGTCTTTTTTACGGTTTTAGATGCTTCTTCAAATAATCAACCGTAGCAGCATTGACTTTGACCAAATTGCCGAACTTCATCCAGTGATGTGAGTCGTCGGGGATCATCAGGTAGTCATAGGGTTTTTTCTTTTCTTCAAACCTTCTGATAATGTCTGTGGTATGTGCCACTTGAACGTTTCGATCATCGTCTCCATGGATAAACAGCACAGGGCTTTTCCACTGATCCAGGTACGCCAATGGGGAAGAATACCAGGCTGTTTTGACTGCTTCTTCATAATCAGGTGCTTTTTCATAGCCTTCAGGCAGCTCAAACCTTCCCGAAAGATCATGTACACCGTGGATGTCTACCCCTACTTTGAACAGCTCCGAATCCTTACCCAAAGCCAAAGCTGTGAGGTACCCGCCATAAGATCCTCCATAAATCCCTATTCTGTTCGGATCAACTTGTGGCAGCTTTTGAAGAAACTCCCCGGCTGCTTTAACATCCAGGTATTCCTCTGCTCCTTGCCAATAAGTCCTCGCAGGCTTGTGGAATTCATAGCCATAACCAATTCCCAATCGGAAATTTACTGACAATACCACAAAACCTGCTTCAGCAAGGTATTGATTGATGGCGTAGGTATTGGAATAATAATCCCCATAGTGCCAGCCCAACAACATCTGCCTTTGAGGCCCACCATGGACAAAGAGAACGGCTGGTTTTTTACCTTTTGTTCCTTCTTTCTCAAAAAGCTGCCCGTGAACGGTCAAGCCATCCGGGGACATAAATGTTACCTGCTTGGGTATCACAAGGGACTTTGGAAAATCTGAAGGAAGCAGATTTTCCCCGACTAATCTTGGTGATTTGGCTTGTGGCAACAATACTGCAGGCAACAAGGGCCTACTGGTAGTGGAGCTGAGAAAAGCCAGTGTCCTGTTGTCTGCAAATACTACAGGAATAGCTTCTATGCCATTTCCCGGTGTCAATATTTCCATTCCCCCCCCTTGAACAGGCACTTTTCCGATGTGCCTCCTGTCAATATCCAAAGGATCATTTCCGGTATTGGCAGAAAATACGGCAAACGTACCATCAGGACTAAGCCGTACATGTTCAACCATAAAATTTCCAGGTGTCAACAGTTTTGCAGGACCAGAAGCTGAACCCATAGCATACAGGTGGGGCCAACCATCTTCATATGAGGTATAGATCAATTGATCTCCTGCAGCCCAAGTAAGGTTGAAACCACCATGGGTGGTTGGAACTGATCCACGAAGCGTTTCCGGAGCTTTCCAGCGAAGGCTTGCTTCGCCTGTAGCCGGATCCCCCACCCAGATTTCCCAAGGACTATGTCTTTGTTCCAATAATGGCTTGGCTGCACCCTTACCTCCTGGAAGCCTCACAAAGGCTATTTTTTTACCGTCTCTAGACCAGCGCGGGCTGGTATCCCTTGCAAATGATGGGGCAATCCATTTGAACGATTTCTGACCCATATCAAAAATGCCGATCATGGAATGCGTGGTACGGTTGACTGTGCACATCAGCTGCTTTCCGTCTGAAGACCATTGAAGGTTACCTACATTGCCCTTGATCTCAAAAAGCTGAGAAGCTGGACCTCCGGCAAGAGGGACCGTAAAAACCTGACCTCCTTTGACATATGCAACTGTAGCATTGTCTGTTGAAACCGATGGTTCATCCCCATCTGCCAATATAGTCGCTTCTCCCCCTGCTACCGGAACTTTCCAAATCTGCACCTTGGGAATCATTGTTGCTTGGGCAGGATTGATTCCGCTCTCGGTACTCCAATTGCTGCCATGCTCTCCCCCTCTAACATAAACCAGCCATTTACCATCGGGGGAAAATTGTAAGGAGGTAATCTCCTGCCCATCGTCATCCAAAAATGAAGTCAACCGCTTTGCTTCAAATGTCGGTCCTTCCGCAACATATACATTTCTCTTCCCTTTTTCATTCATTGCCCAAGCCATTACCTGACCTGAGGAGGATACTGTTAGCTCTGAAGGAAATGGAAAAGATGAAATCTGGGAAATATCAAATTGCTGGGCATGTATAGGTAATAGGATGCAAAATAAGATCAGGAAAGAAAGAAAATTTTTCATATGCGGGGATAGTTTCCCTTAAATTAACAAAAATGATTTGTTGGAAATGCTATGACAAATAAAAACCTGCCAGGTAAAAACCTGGCAGGCATCTTTTATTTGGAACAAACCTATTGATTAAGGCCGGACATTTAAAGTAATATTTCGGGAACTAGTGAAATTGCTCTGGGTCAACAACACAAATTGTATTGTTACAGCTGTTCCTCGAGCATTTTCAGGCACAGTCCATTGGAAGCTTTCCACATAGGAATTTTCAACGTTCCAATTGGTGAAGGTTTTGGTTTCCAAATTGGTAGCAGTTCCTCCCTGTACCCTGTTCATCCTTAATTCGGTGGCAGGTTCATGTTCGGAGTAGACCGTCACTGTAAAGGTGACTGTACTTCCTACTTCTGGAGTAGAATTGGAAGCTGTAAGGGTGGCAATTGTTCCAACTGCCCCTACCACATCATACTCTGGTTCTTGTTCTTCCAGAATACATCCTGTAAACAGGAAAGGAAGGAAAAGCAAAGCGAGTATATGCTTAAAATAGATGATTAAATTTTTCATAAATCCTTGATTATCTGTCCCAAAATACTCTATCAAAAATACTTACATCAGGCACGTTCGCTGAATTATTGACCACCTCCCTATTTGGGTAAATGAACCTTCTAGGGAAATTACCCTGGGTGGTATTGGATGGTGAAACCTGCAGTTCAGGAATTCCTGAAGCGCTACTTGGTGCTCCAACAGGTATGGTCCTTCTCCAGTCTACCCAAGCCTCCGGCTGAAGGAAAAGATCGATATGCTTTTCCTCCATTATTCTTTCGAAAGTTATTGAGGATGCAGTCTCACTACCGTATTGGGCAATGTAATCGGCGCTGACAGCTCCTGTTATGCGCTGCAATGATGCGGCAACAGCTGCATTATAAGCAGTTGCTGCACGGGCTGCTTGTCCGGCTCTCAATGCAGCTTCTGCCTCTATAAATTTCAATTCACTGTAATTGAACAAAGGTGTTGGGGCTTCACGGGAGTTCAGATAGGGTCCAGGCAAAACTGTTCCTGCAGGTCTAAAAGTTGATCCATTGGGTACCCCCACGTACAGGCTTCCAGTTGTAGCTCTTACAAAGCGTGACAGTCTTGGATCATCTTGTCCTTCACCGACTCTATCTCTCAATAGGTCAATGAATCGCTGGCTAATCCCTACGTTGTTTTCACCAAATGTGGTCTGAAAAAACGGAAACCACGGACCGGCAAATTCAGATCCAAAAGAAATCACAGGTTGGTCGGCATTTGACAGAAAAGTACCGGCATCAATTGCAGCCAGAGTAGCCGTAGCAGAGCCTGCTGGATCCACTTTACTGAGGTGGTTGTGGTAACGGGCCTGCAATGCTCTGGCAAGCATAATCCATCGTGGAAGAGAATTCTGCCTCCACAAATTCTCATTGTTGGCTCTGTAAATCAGATCATTTGTACTGGGACTGGTTGAACTTTCCCGCTGCAAATCTGCAATACCTTCTTCCAAAAGAATCTGTACCCGTTGGTAAAGGGAGGCTCCATCGTCAAATCTTGGCTGTGGAAACTGTTCCAAATTCAAGGCCTCAGAATAAGGAATATCGTTCCAAAGATCCACCGAATAGCCAATGATTATGGCTTCCATGATCTTAGCAGTGCCCAGATAATGGTAGGCCTCTAGTTCTTCGGACTTTTGCTTGACAATTCTCAGATTGTTTAAGCAATCGGAATAAAAGCGGTTCCAGGTTGCATCACTCATGTCAGCCACAAAAGCATAATTATTGACTTGTTGCTGATCCCCCAGAATCCCGGTAAGGTACTGCATCAGAATACTGGTAAATTGGGCTGCTTCTCCATTGACTCCATATACTAAGGAAGCCATGGCCGCAGGAAATATCACCTGAATTGAAGCATCTGTCGCTTGGTTTGGGTTGGTATTGATTTCATCAAAAGTCTCACAGGAAACAGAGACCAGAAGTATCAATAGGAATGAAATTATCTTATTTTTCATTGTGTGCTATTTTAAGGATTTAAAAAGAGGCATTGATGGTCACACCATAACTTCTCATATTGGGAGTAGTAAATGCATCTAAACCTACCACACTATTGGGTCCGGCTAGGTTTGTTTCAGGATCTATACCTCCGTAGTTGGTAAAGAGGAGAAGATTCCTACCGTACACACCTAAACTTGCGCGGCTCATTCCCAATTTACCTGTAATCGACTGAGGCAAATCACAAGTTAAATTCACATCTCTCAGTCTTATCCAAGATCCATCCTGAACCCATCTCTCGGTCAGTTCCCGACCAAATGCAAGTGCTGCTCCAGAACCTTGGAAAGCAGCTTGATTTAAGGTAACCGGAATTGTGTTTGGCTGTCCATCATTGTCTCCTCCCGGATTCTGAATCACACCCCTAAAGACAGCGACTTTGTTTCTATCTAAAGTATGGTCAGCGACACCCGAACCACTTCCCATCCAGAAAGCAGTCACGTTGACCACATCTCCTCCTTTGCGGATGTCCCAAAGCATGCTAAGGCTTAAGCTTTTATATCTGAAATTATTTCTCCAGCCCAACAAAAAATCAGGATTTGGATTTCCAATCATGCGCTGTACCGGATCGAGTATAGGAAAACCCTGCGGATTGATCAGCACATCTCCATTGTCGTTTCTCAAAAATGCATTTCCGTAAAAAACCCCAAACTGCTCTCCCGGAATCAACCTACTTTGGATACGGGCTCCAAACATATTGTTGACAATCGGTTCATCGTTTAGCAAAGAAACCACATAGTTCCTGTTCCGGGTAAAATTTACAATCATATCCCAGGAGAAATCGCCGCTTTTGATGATGTCACCTGTTATGATTGCTTCTATTCCCCTGTTTTGTATCTCACCGGCGTTTACAATCTGAGAGGTAAATCCGGTGGATGCCGGAATAGGAACAGACACGATCTGATCCCTACTGACTGCATTGTAATAGGTGATTTCCGCTCCGATTCTATTGTTGAATAGCCGGAAATCAGCGCCGAACTCATACGTATTCGTAAATTCAGCTCTCAGATTTGAATTGCCTGCAGCAGAACTTAAAAGTACTCCGCCGACTCCATCCAAGGGAAATCTCACTCCAGGTGCATATCGCGTACCTGTTGTGGCCACATTAAAAAATGTCTCAGTCCGATAGGCTGGTGGAATATTACCTGCCCCAGCAATGGATCCTCTTAATTTGACAAAGTTTACCGTATTGCTCTCAACACCCAACAAGTCGGTCAAGACCACACTCAAGCCAGCACTTCCATAAGTAAAGGACCTGTTGGCAACTGGCAAGGTTGAAGCCCATTCATTTCGGATCGAAAGCTCCAAAAACACCGAATTCAAATAACCCAAGCTTGCTCTTGAAAAAACTGCCTGAGTCATTCTCCTGAAATCGAACCGCTCAAACCTTGGATTTTCCTGAGTATTCTGAACAGTAAATAAACTAGGAATGGCAAAGTTCATCCCATCCATTAAGAGACTGGTATTGGATGTGGAAAAGAAATTATGTCCTACTAAAAATGAGGTGTTGAATTTTTCATTGATATCCTTATTGGCTGAAATAATGAAATCGGAATTTAAAATTCTGTCAGAAATGGTATTCTCATTGATCCTTCCTCCTAGTACACCACTTGCAGAAATAGCAGCCCCACCAGAAGAAGAAGGTGCCCAAACCTGGGTTCTGTCTTCGTTGGTGAAATCAAAACCTAAGCGATGAGAGATAGTCAACCAAGAACTTGGTTTGTATTCAGTGGATAAAAATGAAAGATATCGATTGACATTATCACTAAATGGATTGTTGTTCACTGTCCAGAATGGGTTATCGGGACTAAATGGCTGCGAGCCATCCAAAGCTCCCCGGAAATTTCTTTGGACCCCATTTGGATAGACAAACCCTGTAGAATTGTCGAAAGAGGGCGGAGTCCTATAAAGCCCTTGGATAGCATCAGAAAAATTGTCCCCCCGCCCGAATTTGGTACTTGTACTGTTGGCATAAGTAATCGAGCCGCCTACCTTGAATTTCTCGCTCAATTTGGTGTCTGCGGATAATTTCACAGAAGTCCGGTTGAACACATTATTCGGAATGATCCCCTGTTGGAACATGTTTCCCACAGATAAGTAGAAGTTGGTATTTTCTGTGCTTGATGAGACCGCTACATGGGAATCATTGGTAAATCCACTTTGGAAGAATAGTCGCTGGTTGTCATATACCGGCAATCTTGGCCCTGCATTCGGGTGATTCATGTCTACAATTGTACCCAATGGATCTTTAGGGTTTGGAGTTGACGGATCATATCTCAAAGTTGAAATAGGTGCCCCATAATGGTTGAAAGTCGTTCCTCCGTTGAATATGCCATTGTCTCCCTGGCTATATTTCAGCTGGGCAGGGAAGTAATTCATAATCCTGTCTGTAGAAAAATTAGAGGAAACATCTACAGTAAAACCTTTTTTCCTTGCTCCTTTTTTGGTGGTGATCAATACCACCCCGGTTGCTCCCTGAATCCCATATAAAGCAGTAGCAGCTGGACCCTTCAGTACCGAAATGTTTTCAATATCATTCGGGTTGATGTCAATGGCCCGGTTGGCATAATCAACACCTCCTGAAGTGCCGATTGTGGCATTGAATGAGTTGTTGATCGGTACACCATCCACTACAAACAATGGCTGGTTCTGTCCCGAAATGGATTGGATACCCCGAATCACAATACTGGAAGCAGCACCTGCAGAACCACCTTGCCTTGTCACCTGTACACCGGCAACCTTAGAATTCAGTGCATCTACGATATTCTGTTCTCGGGAAGCAATGATTTCATCACTTCTGACTTCCTGGGCAGCAAATGAAATCTTCTTCTTTTCTTGTGTCAAACCAAAGGCCGTCACCACCACTTCAGAAAGTTGCTCAGTAGTGGCTTGCATGTTCACATCAACAACTGACCGTCCATTGACTGAGATAGTTTCAGGCTTAAAACCTATAAAAGAAAAGGTCAACACAGCATTTGCATTTGGAACATTAATGGAATAGTTTCCATCAATATCCGTTACAGAACCAATAGATGTGTTCTGTACCAAAACTGTTACTCCGGGAAGCGGCTGTCCGTCTTCCTGCGATAATACTTTTCCTCTTACTGTCAGTTGCTGTGCCTGTGATGGTAAGCACCAAAACAACATCCACAAAAGAAAAAAATAGGTAAAATTTTTCCCCATATTCAATTATTTAATGATAATACATAATTGAATATATATCAATGAGGTTTTTTTTACAAGATATTTATCATTTAAATACGCTATATTAATATTCAAACAACTAATATTAAATCATGTCATATTCATTTATGATATTGTTTTAAAATTAAATTCTGACTTAGTAGGAAATAGAAGAATTTTGTAAATCTGCCAAGAGGAAATACTGAATAGAACATGGACTAAAACAAATTGTCCGTGAAAAAATCAAGATTTACACCGCCACATAACGTTACGATGAAACCATTATGAGCTGCTACTGCAGATTTGACTGCAAAAAAAGTGAACAAAAAATGTTTATCAACCAATAAGCCAAGCTATTGCCATGATGCTTGAGCCAAAAAAAAGCCCCTGATTTTGATGTGCCCCCAAAAAGTTAGACACTTATCGGGGGCACTTCTATGAGCAGAAAA
>DAIPZN010000151.1:0-7752 GCA_036782195.1 Cyclobacteriaceae bacterium
ATATTAATTCAGCCTTTTGTCAAAAGAATTATTTCAAAATCTCCAAACATTGAAAAATTTGTTTGGCAAAAGAAAAAATCACATTTATTACCGAATGGCGTAAATATCCAAAAGTTCTATCCTGCTGAGCATAATTTCAGAAGTGAACTAGGAATGGCACCTGACAAAAAATATGTGTTGTTTTTGGGTAACCCCAATGATCCACGTAAAAACTTCCAACTACTGGATGCTTCTAGGGAAGAACTTGCAAAAGAGGGAATAGAAATCATCGCTCCCTACCCTATTCCGCACCAGCAGGTATTCAAATACCTCAATTCTGCAGATGTTTTGGTTATGTGCTCTTATGAAGAAGGCTCACCGAATGTGGTAAAAGAAGGAATGGCATGCAATTGCAAAGGTGTGTTTACAGATGTAGGTGATGTCAGGTATCTTGTAAACGATACAAAAGGATATGCAATTTGTTCTTTTGAACCTCAAGATCTTCTTGAAAAGCTGCGCTTAGTATTGGCCATGTCAAAATGTGAGGGCAGGAAAAAACTACTGGATTTGAAATTAGATCTTCCTATGGTCGCAGAAAAACTAAAATCCATTTACTTAGAAGCTAAAGTTACCTAATCTTCCCTTTTTTTAAAAAAAACCGTAACAAACCCATCATTACCTTGATTTAATTCAGCAATGTAGTGCTGAATCGACTGTTTAAATAAGGCGTTTTATACTCTTAATTGAAAATCTATGCTTTTTAATTCGATTGATTTTGCGGTATTCTTACCTATTGTGTTTGTCCTTTATTGGTATGTTTTCAACAAAACATTACGGATTCAGAACTTCTTGATCGTAATTGCCAGTTATTTTTTTTATGGCTGGTGGGATTGGAGATTTCTTATATTGATCCTCTTTAGCACATTTGTAGATTACATTATAGGGAGGCGTTTAGGTCAAGAAAACCGGCCACAGGTAAAGAAATTATTGCTTTGGACAAGCATTTCTGTCAATTTGGGATTTTTGGGCGTTTTTAAATATTACAATTTTTTTGCTGATAATTTTACCACTGCTTTTTCATTTTTTGGTTCAGATATACAAGCCAATTCACTCGACATCATTTTGCCCGTTGGGATTAGTTTTTACACATTTCAGACGCTGAGTTATACCATAGATATTTACAAAGGCAAACTTCAACCTACCAAGGATTTTGTAGCATTTTCAGCTTTTGTCAGCTTTTTCCCGCAGCTGGTTGCTGGACCCATTGAACGCGCTACTAATTTACTTCCTCAATTTTTTAAAGAGCGGACATTCGATTACCATAAAGCAGTAGATGGAATGAGGCAGATTCTTTGGGGCCTGTTTAAAAAGATTGTGATCGCAGACAACTGTGCCGAATATGCCAACATGATTTTCAACAATTCAGGTGATTACAGCGGCAGCACTCTAGCTTTGGGAGCATTATTCTTTACCTTTCAAATTTATGGGGATTTTTCAGGCTATTCTGATATTGCTATTGGTACTTCCAGACTGTTTGGGTTTAGCCTTATGCGGAATTTTGCCTTCCCATATTTCTCCCGTGATATTGCTGAATTTTGGAGAAGATGGCATATCTCCTTATCTACTTGGTTCCGGGACTATCTCTATATTCCTTTAGGGGGTAGTAAGGGCGGAATGGGAATGAAAATCCGCAATACCTTTATCATTTTCATTGTTAGCGGATTCTGGCATGGAGCCAACTGGACTTTTATTGTATGGGGAGCATTGAATGCCTTTTATTTCCTACCCTTATTGCTTAGCCAAAACAACCGAACTAATCTTGAAATTGTGGCATTAGATCGCTTATTCCCTAGTGCAAAAGAGATTTTTCAAATTTTACTCACCTTCACTTTAACAGTCATTGCTTGGATATTTTTCAGAGCTGAAAACATTTCTCATGCTCTAGGAATCTTAGGCGAAATATTCTCCCCGAGTCTATTAAAATTCCCAAAATTCAATGGCATGATTGATGCAATGGTAATTCTACTGCTAATCGCTGTCTTTATGATTACAGAATGGCTGGGTAGACATCAAGAATATGCAATTGCAGACCTCGGCGTGAGGTGGAAAAAACCGCTTAGATACACGCTTTATTGTACTATAGCAGTATGCATTTTTATATTCTCTGAAAGCGAGCAGGAATTCATTTACTTCCAATTTTAAATTGCTATGATTCGCAAGTTCATTACAAAAACCTTAATTCTCGGCATCTTTTCGTGCTTTTTAATTGCTGTGGCCGTAATCGTTCCCAAAGAAATTTTGGAAAGACATAACGACTTTAGCTTTGAAAAACTGCCCTCAATGCTTGTAATTGGGCATTCTCATTCTCAATATGCCTTTGATGACAGAAGAATCGAAGATCTGGTCAACATCAGCAGTGCAGGTCAATCATATTACTATTCTTATCCCAAACTAAAGGAAGTGATCGAAGACAACCCTCAGATCAAGATTGTATTTATAGAGTTTTCTAATGGTCAAATTGAAAAAAGAATGGATGATTGGATTTGGGGAGCTGACAAAATGAAAAATTACTTCCCTACTTTTTCTCCTTTTTTAGGCAAAAATGATTTGATGTTACTGTTCGAAAAAAACAGAAAGGATTTTATACCTTCTATTTCTTTGGCAACAAGGGAGAATGTTGGAAGACTTCTGACTTTTGACTTAGATTATACAGATGACATCGGGGAATTTAAACCTACTGACGAAAATCATCTTGACTCTTTGTTAGAGTTAAAGGCAAAAGGAATATCAGATGAAGAAATTGAAGACCCTGACTTATCTGTGATGAATCTAAAATACCTAAAAAAAATGATTGTACTTTGTCAGAAAAATGGTGTGAAACCTGTTTTGGTGAGAAGTCCGCAGCATCCAGAGTACAATTATTTGGCTAACGAGAAAAAATTCCTATTCATCAAAGATAGCCTTTTCAAAGAGATTGATTTTTTGGATTTCAACGAATTCCCATTGAAAAATTCTCAATACAGGGATTTTGGTCATCTTAATGAAGCAGGAGCAATTTACTTTTCACAATGGTTTGACAGCATGGTTCAAGCCGGATTACTCAAAGATAAGGATATGGAAAAATCAGTTCAACTGGAAATCAACAGACTGAAAGGATTAACTCTTCAAAGATAGCGCACGCTTGGTATTTCGAAGTGATCCGCTGATTTTAGAAACAACTTTAGTCTTTCTGGCTATTGGCAAATACCAAATCATAAACATCATTACCATAAAAGATATTTTGCTGAATCTACCTGTAATGAAGAACACACAAAATGCTATCATACAAAACATAAATTGCAAATAATCATCTTTTGTGTTGGTTCTGCGCCAAATAGAAGTGATCGCAACAAACATCATCAAAAGGTAAAGAGAAAGGCCAATTAATCCACTGGAATGAATCAGAACTGCATAATCTGAATGCAAAGGTCTTTCTTCTCCAAATATACCCTTTCCATAATTTGAACCCTTATAATCAAACAGCTCATATCCAGTCCATGGGCTATAATCATAATAAACAAAAAGATCCTTATACATTAAATCAAGCTCCATCAACCTCTTCTCCTCTCCCAATGCTCTATCGTCTAGTTTCCTAAGTTCATACCGCTCTTGAAATACAGCCAAAAAACCAGTGGAATAGACAATCACTAAACTTACTACAGCCAAAACAAATCCATACATGATGAATTGTTTGATTTGCTTAAAATTCAACAGTTCAATCATTACGATCACTGTACCAAGAAGGGCAAGCCCCATTGCTGTTCTCCTAAATGACAATAGCACTAAGAAGATGGTGGCAATATATACTGCTATATGGATAATGCTCTTGTCTTTGATTCCCTTACGGATAACAATAAAAGATGCAAAGGCCAAAATATTAAAATCACTTAGATAAATATTCCCATACAATACCCCAGAGGTAATCCCATACATTTCTGTTGGATTATACCTTAGAACAGTGGAAAAGACTGTATTGATGATAAAGAATATCATGATGAATAGAGATGATTTACTCAACTCCTCGAAAATTCTTTCTCTGGGAAATTTAGTATAAACCTCAGCTATAATTGGAATCAGCAGGAAAAGGACTATGGAAGCAAAAAAATCCGGCCTGATCCTCACCAAATCTTTTGCATTTGGAAGGAGGATAAAAAAATGGATTACCAATAACAAGGAAAAAATATTCCTTTTGACAAAAGTCAAATTATGAAACAGGTAATATCCGACCATCATACTAACAGTGAAATAATTCACCATAGCTGGAAGATTCCGGTCTATCATGTCATTCAAAAAGAAGAAAAACGGAAGATATACGATGCCTAGCTCTTGCTTTTTCCAAATTACCCAAAGGGCCAGGATAGGCATTGCAATTTCAATAAGTAAGAAAAATATCTTCATTTTTTGCTTTTGGTACTAAATATCAAAAGAAGCACCCGGAAGTCCGGGTGCTCATTTATAGTGCTGCTTTGTTTCTACTGAAAATCCCCTTAAGGCCTGATTTTTTACCGGTGTATTCTTCATAATAACCGTAGTTAAAGCCCTTATAGGTCAGTTCTTTATCAGACACATCATTGAGGACGGCATAAAGGTTTTTGATCCCTTTTTTGACTCTGATATTATTGATTTCATCTATAAACTCCCGATCACTAAAATTGTACCTTAAAACATATAGGATCATATCTACATGTTTCAGTACTTCATAGGATTGGCTAATCAATCCCACAGGAGGAGTATCCAAAATGATCACATCATATATTTTCTTGAGATCCTCTACCATTCCTGCAAATCTTTCTGAACCCAAAAGTTCAGATGGGTTAGGTGGAATTGCTCCTGCGGTAATGATATCAAATTTGGGAAATTTAGTCGGCTGGATCACTTCATGAACCTGGTCAATTTGCTTACTCAGAAAATTTGACAAGCCTGTTTTATTCTTTAAGCCGAAATCTTTAAAAGCATTAGGCTTAAACATATCACATGAGATCAGAATTGTCTTTTTGTTGTTCAAGGAGTAAATAGACGCCAAATTGATAGCAGTAAAAGTCTTGCCCTCACCGGACAAGGTGGAAGATACAGCCAAGGTCATCTGACTATCTTGAGGCACAACAAAACTGATGTTTGTTTTCAAAGATCTAAATGTCTCTGCAATTGCTGATCTTGGTTCCAATAAAACCGCTAGTGAAGACTCAGTTCGATTTTTCGCAATTTTTCCCAACAAGGGCACCAATAGGCTTTCTTCAAGTTCTTTAGGGTCTTTGATTCGCTTATCCATTACCGTAATACCAGCAATGATGGTGAAAGGAATTAACAGACCCGCTGCAATAGCAATTAAATAAATCGCTGTAGCTCGAACCTTAATTGGCTCTGTAGACGGCTGTGAATACTCTACAATTTTATTAGAGGCAGAGCTTGAAGCTAAAGATATCGCTGCCTCAGCCCTTCTTTGAAGCAAGAAATTATAAATCGTCTCGTTCAAAGTATATTCTCTTTGAATCTTAATTAGGTTCTGTTCTGTAGTTGGCAATCTGGAATATTGACCTGAGGACCTACGGATCCTGTCTTCCAAATCCGAAATGACAAATTGTGTATTGGTATTGACATTCCTCAATACCTCTTGAAGGGAAGCATTGGTATCTTGGATCCTTCTACTCACTTCCCTCACCCTAGGAGATGCTTCTGTCTGGGTAGCCATTAAGCTGGACTTGTCATTCTGTAAGGTGATAAGGTTTTGAATCAGAGAGTTCAATATTGGATCATCAATACCTATTCCAGAAGGCATAATGATCTGATCATAACTTTCCCTGACAAGATAATTTTGAAGATTTTGATAATATTGTCTCTTAAATTTCTCTCTTTGAAGTTCTCCTTCAAGTTTGGTAATTTCTTGATAAACCTGGTTACTTTCTTCGGCTATGTTATAGGTTTTGTTAGAACTTCTATAATTCTGAAGGTTTCTCTCAATAAGGTTCAAGGTATCAGCAACCCCGGAAATCTGACTGTCTATAAAATCTACTGTGTTTTTTGCTATTCTGTTTTTTTCCTCAAGTTCCTTTTCAAGGTATACTTCCATGAGCGTATTGAGATAATCAGCACCTTTGGCTGGATGGGAAGTATTCAAACTCAACCCTACAATGGATGAGAGGTTATCTATTGCCCAAATTTGCATATCCTCTCCAGTATACTTGGATACAAGACTATTTCTGGTTCTGACATGAATTAAAGTCTCTCCAGAAGAAAGATTTTCGGTTAAATCCACTTTGAATCTGGCATAAGGTAGATCTACCCAATCTCCAAAGTTGAAGCTTTTAGTTTGGTATTCACTTAGATCAATTTCGACGCTGCCACCACCAGGAGCATACCTGAAATACCCTTTTCCAGGAAAATTAATTTTAAACTTTTCAGTATTTGTCCAAGATACGCTGATTTTATCTCCTATGATTTGCGGATGATTCCAGTCTACCTGTACAATAATAGGAGAGCTTTTATAAAGTTCTTTTGCAACGAAAGTTCCGGGCTCATAATAATCTACATCAAAGTCTAATTTATCAAGAACCTTCTCGGCAACAGGCCTGGATTTGAGGAAAATCGTCTCGTTGGATAACCGGTAGTTTTGAGCAGCCAAAGCACCTTTATTCATTCCTGTCAAGTCCATAATCCCAAGATTAGGGCCATCTTCTTTAACAAAGAACTTACCACTTACCTGATATACAGGAGGTGTAGTTTTGTTAATTAAAAATGCAATTGCGAATGCAATAATTACAGAAAGCAGAAAATATGGCCAAAATTTGACAAATTTTAAGAAAAACTTTACCGGGTCAAAGACCTTTGTTTTTTCTTCAACATACATTTCTTCACTTGAATTTTGTCCTAATTTCATCTCAATTAATTGTTGGTAGTTGTATAAACCAATATGGCAGCAGTAAGAACACTTACCATCACTTGAAAGGTTTGAATAAGTGATACACCTGTACCCAATTCTCTTACTTTCATAGGTTCGGCATATATCATATCATTTGGTCTGATATAATAGAATTCTGAACCGATTATATCTTTATTGTTCAGGTTAACCCTGTATGTTTTAGATCCTTCTGGATACTGTCTTATCAACATGACATTGTCTCTTTTTGCAAGTACGGTAAGGTCTCCTGCATTTGCAATAGCCTCAAAGATGGTCACCCTGTTTTGTAAAATGGTATATTTACCTGGTCTGTTGAATTCTCCTAGAGCACTAAATCGAGTTCCACCCAGCCTTACTCTTACAAAAAACTCATCATCCAGCACATATTTGCGCAGCTCTTGCTCGATAGCAACCTTTGCTTGCTGAACACTTAGGCCAACCAATTTCACTTCTCCTATAACAGGCAATTCCACAACACCTTCCTCATTTAGCGTATATCCTGTAAGATAAAATATATCTCCGCCTGTCATTAAGTTCCCTCCCATCATCCTATTCTGGTTTGAATTGGAATTAAGGTCAAACATCTGGTTCAATTGAGGATCTGTGGTTTTGATATTGATTTCTACCACGTCATTGAGCTGGAGATAATACTCATCAAATTTAGAGGGAACGATACGACCTGCTTCTCTAACAGCTTGTACACCTCTGATATCCTGCATGTAAATCACCCGTTTGTTGGATATGCAACCTGCAGAAACAAAAACTATACCTAGAAAAATCAAAATTTTGTATTTGATGTTCATCTCTACTTTTTCTTTATTTTTCATATGATTGAAGAA
>DAIPZN010000152.1:0-7727 GCA_036782195.1 Cyclobacteriaceae bacterium
ACTTATCTATGAGAACTTCGCGGTTATTTGCGCAATAATGAATTTTGTTGTCAACTCTGTCATTGTATAGTTTTACAATGCTTAACTTAAAGTCATTATTTCGGATTTTAATATTCTCATTTTTTACTTGACCGTTTGTAAAAAGGAGAAATAAATCATTTACGATTATTGAATTTCCTAAGTCATTTAAAAATATTCTTGGGCAGTCTGAATTGAGAAAATAGATAAAAGTGTGTTCAATTATTTTCATTGCAATATCTTCTGATTGAGAATTGCACCACTTTCTATAATCTTCTTTCAGTCCTTTTAGTTTGACAATTGTAAATCGTTCAGAAGTTCCATTTACATCTTCTATTGAATGTTTTTCAATCCCCCGTTTTGTTGGCTCAAAGCTGAATTTTCTTAGTTTCCATTTCCCATTTACTTTGTATCTACTTTCAATTTCTGCTCTGTTAAATGCCCTAAGCCAAGTAAATCTACCAACTCCTTTCCCACCTTTTTTGTAAGTCGAGTGTGCATAATTAAAAGATTCATAGTTGTCGTCATTGAAGCCAATTCCGTTGTCTTTAATTATAAAGTCAATTATGTCGGGGAGTTTTTCGTGACCTTCTAATTTCAAGTCACCTTGGTTAGAACGTTTTATGTCAATTTCTATAATTCCAGGGTTAGTCGCACTTTCTTCTTCAATTGCTTGTATAGAATTAACGATAGCTTCAAACAAAGGCAGAAGTGTATTGCTGTAAGCAAGTTTCTTCTCGTTGATTTTTCCTTTAATGTCTATTTGCATAAGTCGTTAATTATTATTTGTTGTGTCGTCTTTTTTAGGGTTGCTGCCAACGTGATTCAGCTTGGAGACGGCGGGCATTCGGAGACGCTCTCTTCAAGCTTACTCCTAACTCCTTAAAGATACTGATTTTCAAAGTTACTCGATACCGCCCGCTGTATCCAAGGTGATGTTACCACCTGGCTTCTTTTTGTTTTAGAGTTCGATATCATAATATTTTGCAAACTTTTTTATGAAGTCTACATAAACTTGATTTACATGAGGCTTTGAAGTGTAAACTTTGCTTGTTCCATTAGGATAATTTATTGTATGTGTTGTTTCTTGTGGATTCAAAGCGTTTTCATACTCAACCTTTATATGTTTGATAGCAACCTCTTTTTGATTTGTTGTTATCAAAAATATAAACTTCCCTATTGGTGAAATCATGTAAATCCTGTCACTTTCATTTTTTTCTACAAGCTCTACAAGTTTTTCAAGAGAATTAAACTTTTCAAAGTGAGGAATTAAAAAGAATTCAATGTGGTTTACAACTTGTTCTCTAATTACCTCAAAATTCTCTTTATTATTTAATTCGTACCAATGGTCTTTACGTTTAGTAAGATTTCCGATTCTTCCTTGAATAAAACAATCATGAACCTGAGGTGACAAAATTGAATCCTCCTTTTCAGTTAAAATACTGTTGATTTTTCCACTGTAAAAACCCAAATTAAAAGTAAAGCTTATGCTTTCATCATAAGAATTCCACTTGCTTTTCTGAATATTCAAACATTGGAAAATATCATTCACACTTCTATTAAAATGAAGTCCTTTTTTCTTGAACCCCAAACCTTTCAATGCAGGTGTAATGGTCAATTTAAGTATATCATCAAACTGTTGTTTTAAGTTAGCTTCTTGCATTGCTGTTTTTTTAAGCTTGGTGGTAACTTGTTTATTTATAAACCAAAAGTATATCTATACATCCTTTTTGGGTCGATAGATATACCTTTGGTGACTTTATTTTTATAGGTCGTCATAGGGACTCTTTATTTTTTTCAGGCTCTTTTGGCTTACATGGGTATAAATTTCTGTAGTCTTACTGGAATTGTGACCAAGTAATTCCTGAATATACCTCAAATCTGTCCCGTTCTCCAAAAGATGTGTGGCATAACTATGCCTAAGCCAATGTAGCGTCACCGGTCTATTGATCCCTGCCTTCAAAAGCGAAGTTTTTAAAACTTTTTGAATACTCCCGGCACTATACTTTTCCCCCATTTTTTCACCCTCAAACAAATATACTTTCGGCTTCTCATACCTGTAATACTCCCTAAGCAGTTCTAATATTTTTTCACTTATCGGTACCATTCTGTCCTTATTCCCTTTCCCATGACGGATAAGCAGCATTCCTCTTTTGGCATCAATGTCCCCGATCTTGATATTCAACAGTTCTGATCTTCTGAGTCCACAGGCATAAATTAAGGAGAGCATAGCTCGGTGTTTCAGGTTATGATGTGATTGTAATATGGCTTTTACTTCTTCCTTACTCAGAACATGTGGTAAAATCCTCGGATTCTTTGGACGCTCTATACTTTGGGTCTCCAACATTCTTTTTTGTCTGTTAGAAAAATAAAGCTTTACAGCGTTGATCACAAGTGACTGGAAGGAAGCAGAGTATCTTCTGGATATAATATAATCTTTATGAAAGGATTCCAGGTCTTTATTTGTGATCAGTTCCGGATCTTTATTTCCGGTGTACCTGAAAAACAAACCCAATCCACCGGAATAGTTCTTGATCGTGGATTCGGAGTATCTTCGGTTACGCATCCAATCTACAAAACCTGTTTTTTCATGCGTTGACAACTCTGTTAAATTAGGTAATTCAGGAAAGCTTTTGGGCACCTCCACTTTCTTCAGCCCACTGTAGTCCAGCCAAACCTTCCCTTTGAAAAAGGCCATCAACTCCGACAGCTTGTTGTCTGAATAAGGAACCCACCAGGTTTTTTGCTTCATATCCCATGTACATTCGGGAAATTGCTTCACCAGCTCCTTCAATTCAAAATCGTATGGAAAGGCTATCCTGATTACAGGAAGCTTACCCATTATGTCATTTGTCAGAACCAGCTTTTTCATCCTTATACCGAAACGAATAGTAATTTAGACAATAAATCATTTACTTAATACACATCTTAAGCGGTATTTCACACACTTCATCTCTAGAAAAAAATCAACTACTGAATCGGGCTATAAACAACAAAGCCCCTGATCTCTCAGAGGCTTTGTCCCACTATTAGGCATTGCTATACTTCAAATCCTTTCCTATACGTCCTGCCTACAAACTGATTGGCTTCCTCCAGGTTGGTGATCCGCATGTTTTCACCGTCCCAGAGCAGCTTTCTCCTGCCGAAGAATTCCTGTTGACCTTTTTCGTTTTCCCTTCTCAGCATGTAGCTGCGGATGGCCAGGTTGCCCATCAGCACGGTCTCTGTCATCGGACCGGCATAGTCAAAGGAGGAAGTCAGTGCCTTGTGCTCGGCACTGCCGAATCCCGCCTTGCAGGCATCCACCCACTTGCGCTGATGTCCGTATTCCGGCTCCTGGTTTTCGAGCCTGTCCGGTCCAAACTCCGTCGTGCCGTCGTTCAGGTAAAGCTTCGGCATCAGCGGGCTGCTGTCGTTGATGTTGGTGGTGATGATGCCCTTCTCCCCTATCATCATCACGCCGTTGTTGCTGTTGGCGCCGCCGATGTCATGGTCTGCAGGAATGATGTCGGGATGGGAGGGCCTGATGCCGCCGTCACTCCAGGTCATTTCCACCGGTGACTTGCTCTTGGCCGTCGCACCAAAGTGCAAGGTGATAAAAGAGGATGCCGGACAACCTTCAGGATTGTAATCTGCTGTCCACATATTGGTGTACACCGAACCTACACTGCATTCTGCATCTTTGGGATAATGTAGCCCCAGTGTCCTGAACGGGATGTCGATCAGGTGGCAACCTACGTCACCGAGTGCGCCTGTACCGTAATCCCACCAGCCCCTCCAGTTGAAAGGATGCATATTGGGTGTATAGCCCCTGTATTCGGCAGGACCTACCCAGAGGTCCCAGTTGAGGTCTTTCGGCTTTTTGCTGTCATCAGGCTTGGGCATGGCACCGCCCTGCGGCCATACGGGCCTGTTGGTCCAGATCTGCACCTTGCTGATCTTGCCGATTTTGTCGGAGTCTACCCACTTCTTGACCATATCCAAAAGCGGATTGGAGGCGCCCTGATTGCCCATCTGGGTCACCACCTTCTGGTTGCGTGCCATTTCGGTCAGCATCCTGGCTTCACGGATGTTGTGGGTCATCGGCTTCTGTACATATACGTGCTTGCCGCGCTGCATGGCATAGGCCGCAGCGGGTCCGTGCACATGGTCCGGGGTGGAAATGGTCACCGCGTCGATGTCTTTTTCCTTGTCAAGCATCTCGCGGTAATCTGCATATAGCTTGGCTTTGGGGAAAGCCGCGACGGATTTGGCTGCAGTGCCTGAAAAATCCACGTCACAGAGGGCCACTACCCTTTCCCTGCCATTTACGGAGGCATTGAGGATGTCACTGGCTCCTTTGCCTCCCGCGCCGATGGCTGCAAGATTGAGCTGGTCACTTGGGGCTGTGAAGCCCACACCTCCGAGTACGTGCCGGGGCACTATCAAAATGGAAGAGGCTATGGCTGCCTGCTTCAGAAAAGTCCTTCTCGAATGGTCTTCTTTGTGTTTTTTGGGTTGCTTCATGGGGCTAAAGAAATTGAATGGTCCAATTTCTAAAATACAAAATAATCCGGTCCTGTTCCAAAACTGCTCAATACAAGGTCAAAATATGATTCAGAAGGTCTGTATCCCTGACATTGCACGCAGTGTAAAAACCGGACAGAAGAAGCCAAAGAAGTCTCTCCAGAAGCAGGTTTCCTTGGCAGGGTTTTAGATTTGCTTTTGTGGTCAGAGAATGAAATTTTCAAACTGTCTTTAGAAATAAACAAGCTTGTTAATTCAGAATTCTGACGGGTCTGTGTAGAAGCCCAGGCCTTTTACCCAAATATAATTGTAACAAAAACAAAAAAAATTATGAAAAATTTAACCAAAATTCTCTTTATAGGGCTATTTGTGCCTTATGTGATGAGCTGTACACCGAGAGGAATTACCGTTGGGGCTGATGCCCGTGAAGGATCCAACATGAATGAGTTCAAAACCTACAGCTGGCTGACCAGTTATGATGAGGAAGGAAGCAATGACTTCCAGAACAACAATAACAACATGAACCGTCAAGGCATGAGCAATCAGCAGGATATGAATCAAGATATGGGTACCGATGAGCGGAACACGACCATGACTGATCAAAACCAGTACAATCAGATGGATGAGCGCTCTGGAATGGAAGAGGGAATGCTTTTCAACAACAAAAAGCATAAAAAAAATATCAAAGAGGCTATTGACACGCAATTGGAGGCGCGTGGGTTTACTGAAGACACCAACGATCCTGATGTCCTGATCACTGTAAGGGTGACCGAGCGTGAAGAACAACTGAGGACTTTCAACAGAAGGTCAGGTACCGGCATGGGTCAAAGCTACCTTGGACATGGTCCTATGAGTGCCAATGCCCAAATGGTGGAAGTAGAACCAGGAACAATACTGCTCAACTTTATGGATGCAGAATCAGGTGACATCATATGGCAAGGATTTGCATCTGGCGCACTTGAAGAAGGTGACATGAGGGACGAAGAAACCATTAAGACCAAAATTGGAGCAATCTTCGACCAATTTAACTTTAGCAATTTTTCGAATGTGAATGTCGCTAGATAATCTCTACTGAGATCAAACAAAAAAGGCTGCCTGAATAGAAATCTAGGCAGCCTTTTTTGATGATTAGACAATGGGAATATTTACTTCCAATCTGTTACCTTTTAATACAACAGATTGATTCCCAAATACGCAGCATATTATATGCTGTTTTCAACTTTACCACTTTTCAGATTACCAGATCAAACCACCCTTGCTCCTGAATAGACTATAGACCAGCATAAACTCATGGGTAGGGTTAGGAATCAGGTAAGTCTTTGCCAATGGCAATTCATAAGTATAACCCAACCTTACCTTATTCATCAAGAAGCCAAGCTGGAAGTTGTTACCATAATCTATTCGGTGACCTGCACCGATATAGACGTTATCTTTTAAAAGCGTCTTGATGTTGAATTCAATATTGGTCGGGAGGTCTTCCTGCCTACGGTACATAAAGTTTGTGATCACAGCAAGGTTTTGATTGAGCCTGCTTCTATAACCTCCTTGAACTATGCCAACCCTAGGTTTTCGATCCATAAATTGGGTCCCACTACTGATCTGTCCTTTGTTCACGTTATGGATACCATAGGATAGATAGTAATTTTCGTGGGTAATGGCGAGACCGATATTGAAATCGACCAATTTCATTTCCACAAAATTGTTGAGATATTGACCTATCAGCGGATCATTGGCTTGCTCTGTAGTAAGGTTGGTTCCATCCAATTTGATATTGTTGATATTGACTCCTAAACCCAATCTAAGATTGGTGCTGCCTGAAAGCCGAATACGAGAAGCATAACCTGCAATCAGCTCAGTTTCGGTGAATGCACCATATTGGTCATGAAGCAAATTGAGTCCAAAAGCATTTCTTCCAGTTAATGACGAATCGTCACTGCCTTGCATTTCGGCAGGGTCAAACTCCATTGAAGCATAAAAGGTTTTTGGAGCTCCTTCCAGACCTGCCCATTGATTGCGGACAAATCCCCTGAACATGGTACCCTCATATCCAATCAGCCCTGGATTGTAATAACCTTGTAATTGGCTAAACTGGCTGACGTATTTCCTGGATTGTGCATTTGCGCCTACCGACAACAAAATAGCTGCAGCAAGCAAATATGCGGTTTTGAATATTTTCATGTAATTGTTGTTTTTCAAGTGTTCGAACAGATTGTGAAAACATGGTAAGCCATGGGTGGGCTGTAGCACCCACCCATTGAAGCTTATTTTCTAAACAGATTCAGCATACCTTTTCTGGTCTCACCTGTTTCCTTGACTTCAACTACCCAATAGTAGGTTCCGACAGGCATGGCTTTGCCAGCAAAAGTACCATCCCATCTTTGATCTGGATCAGTGGTATAGAAGACCCTTTCGCCACTTCGCTCAAAAACCTGGATCTTAACGTCTCTATAACCTCTCAATTCTGGAACACCCCATGCCTCGTTGACACCATCTCCATTAGGGGTGAAGGAATTGTATATTTCAATATCCTTCACTGCCAATCTCAGCCTGATAATAGTCAAGACCTTGGTGAATACATTACCGTCTCTATCCAGTACATCTATAGAAACATTGAACCAAGTTCTGCCCTCTGCTCTTTCTGCACTACTCCAGAAGAGGAAGTTGTTTAATACTTGGAAATAAGCATTATCAGGAACACCAGGTGTCAAACGCAAGGTGTGTATGTTGTCCACTGGATCGATTACTGTCAGACCACCAACCTGTACGAACAAGTTTCTTCTTATTCCGTCAAAAGAATTATTGGAAATTGTAAGGTCCAAAGGAGCTGGTTTAGCTTTAACAACTACCACTAATGTTGGTTGGATTCCCAAATCATTGACAACATTATCAGGAAGCACCACTTCTCCAACTAAAGTATATCGGCCACGAGCAAATCTGTTAAGTGACACCAAATTCCAGTTGACTTCTACTGGTACTAAGGCTCCGTTGGCCAAAGTCGCGATGTACTGAGGAGCAGTGAAATTAGCACCCCATTCCATTTCAATTTGTGTTTCGCCTATTAGGCCTGCAATAGAAATATTCACTTCACAACCGTCTGCATCAACTTCTGCTCCTGCTGGTGTATTCGGACATAGGTCTTTGTCATCAGTCACACCGTCGTTGTCTGTATCCTTCTGCGAAGCAGAACAGCCGTTGGCATCTAC
>DAIPZN010000153.1:0-7703 GCA_036782195.1 Cyclobacteriaceae bacterium
CTACAGCCATATAAACTTTGGTGTTTTACTTACTTTTAAGTTTTTTAGGGAACCAAAATTTTCTAAACTTATACAATTAATATGAAAAGACCTTAAAAACGATAAAAAATTTTTCTAATTTTTTTCTAACTACAAATAATCTTCTGCCGTTAGGACCTGCTTTGGAAAACCTTGGGGGTACAGCCAAATTCTTGTTTAAAAGCCCGAATAAAATATGTCGTATTGTTAAACCCAGCCAATAAACATACTTCTTGAATCTGATAGTGGGCTGATTGTAGGTATTGTTTAGCCAAGTTCAGTCTTTCTTTAAGAATATACTCCATCGGCGCAAGCCCGAGTTCCAGCTTAAAAGCTCTGGAGAAATGGGATTTACTCATACATGCTTTCTCGCTTAACTTTTCCAATGTCAGATTTTCCCTGATATTATTCTTGATATAATCAACGACAAAGGCCATTCGATTAGAAGAAGCAAGAGACTTGTACGTTTTTTCAAGCATGGTTCTCGCTTGAGTTTGCGTCAACCTGATCAGAAGTTCTTTTAAAGCAAACGAGGCAATCAGGTCTTTTTCCCGTGATCTTTCTTTGACACCGATACGGATAAACCTGTTGATGATTTCCGTGAGATCTTGTGTATTGATCAAGTGGAAACAGCTGAGGTCTAGTCCCCATTCTTTCGAAAATTCTTTATTGGGAAGTTTTTCGTTTAGTAGGTTAAAAGTATTTTGTATCATATCCCCAGAAATGGACAAGGCAATGCATTGGGTAGGGTTATCCAGTTTTGCCTCAGGAAAATCAATTTTCATCACTTCATAGGGGGGCACAATGACAGATTCCCCCGGTAGGTAATCAAAACCCGGCTTATCAAAAAGATGCATTACTTTTTTGCCTTTGAGCATAGTCGTCAAGACTAAATCTCCAAAAGCCAAGTTGACCTTATCAGCTTGCTGATGCGTTTCAAAGATGTTTAACTCACAATTATCAAGTGTATAGGTAGTCCTGTTTTCCACCATTGAAATAAGGTCTTTTTCTTTTCTCCAAGGCACAAGGTTATTGACAGGATAATGCATTTGTATTTTGGGTTTTTATGAAAGTTAATAAGAATGAAGCAATTATGAAAACTGCTCTGGTACTTCCTTTGGATAAGAAAGATTAAATAGGTGGATAAGATGATAATCCAGGTGGATTTTTTCTGCTGGAAACAAAAGAGATTTGATGAAAACAAAAAATATTTTCCATGTCAACACTAACATTAACCCAATCTAAGCCAGTAGAAAGGCCTGAAATCAAAGACAAGTACGATCACTTTATCGGAGGAAAATGGGTAGCACCAACCTCTGGCGAATATTTTGACAACATATCCCCAATTGACGGAAAGGCTTTTTCAAAGGCTGCCAGGGGAAATAAAGAAGACATTGAATTGGCATTGGATGCAGCACATGCTGCCTTTACCACATGGTCCAAAACCAGTCCAACTTATAGAAGCAAACTGCTCAACAAGATCGCAGACATTATTGAAGAAAACCTGGAGCTGCTCGCAAGGGTAGAAACCATCGACAACGGCAAGGCGCTAAGGGAAACAAGAGCAGCAGACCTTCCTTTAGTCATTGATCATTTCAGGTATTTTGCTAGTGTAATCAGGGCAGATGAAAGCACCATTTCAGAACATGACGAAAACACCGTAAGCATAGCTTTGCACGAACCCATCGGTGTCGTGGGTCAGATTATCCCATGGAACTTCCCGCTGCTGATGGCTACATGGAAAATAGCCCCCGCTTTGGCAGCCGGCTGCTGTGCCGTAGTCAAACCTGCCGAACAAACCCCTACAAGCATTATGGTGCTGATGGAACTTATTGCTGATGTCCTTCCTGCAGGAGTATTAAACGTGGTGACTGGATTCGGTCCTGAAGCTGGCAAGCCCCTTGCTTCATCCAAACGAATCGCGAAGGTTTCCTTTACCGGAGAAACTACCACAGGCAGATTGATTATGCAGTACGCTTCTGAAAACCTGATCCCTGTAACCATGGAGCTTGGAGGCAAGTCACCAAACATCTTCATGAAATCCATTGCAGACGCAGACGATGAATTTTTTGACAAATGCGTAGAGGGCGCAGTAATGTTTGCCTTGAACCAAGGTGAAATCTGCACCTGTCCCTCAAGGATTCTGGTTCATGAGGATATTTATGACGTCTTTATGGAAAGGGTAATTGAAAGGACCAAAGCCATCAAAATGGGCCATCCCCTTGCAGAAGACACCATGATGGGCGCACAGGCATCTAACGACCAATTTGAAAAAATCCTTTCTTACATGGATATCGGCAAGCAAGAAGGTGCTGAAGTACTTTGTGGAGGTGACAAAGCTTCCTTGAATTCAGGTCTAGAAAATGGATACTACATCCAGCCTACCATCTTCAAAGGCCACAACAAAATGAGGATCTTTCAAGAAGAAATCTTCGGTCCAGTAGTTGCTGTGACTACATTTAAGACAACAGAAGAAGCCATTGAAATTGCCAATGACACAATGTATGGTCTGGGAGCGGGCTTTTGGTCCAGAGATGCGCATGAACTCTACCAAGTGCCAAGAGCCATCCAAGCTGGAAGGGTTTGGGTCAACTGCTATCACAACTACCCTGCACATGCACCATTTGGTGGATACAAAAAATCAGGGTTCGGAAGGGAAAATCACAAGATGATGCTCGACCATTACAGACAGACCAAAAATATGCTGATTTCTTACGACAAGAAGAAATTAGGATTTTTTTAAAAACAAGAAAAAGAAAATCAGGGATTTCCTCCACAAGGAAATCCCTTTTTCTTTATGTTTTGAATCGCTAATAGTTAATAAAAAAAAATGGAAACCCAATATATCCCTAGAGTATGTATTACAGAAGCAGCTATGGAAGTCATAGATACGCTCAGAAAAAGATTCGGCAGCGATCTTATGTTTCACCAAAGCGGCGGATGCTGTGATGGTTCTTCACCGATGTGTTTTGAGAAAGGTGATTTTAAGGTAGGCGCCAATGACATTTGGATGGGAAATGTTTACGGCTGCGATTTTTTCATGAACAGTGATCAGTTTGAGTATTGGAAGCACACCCAGCTCACCTTGGACGTAACTCCGGGAAGAGGCAGTAGTTTTTCAATTGAAATTCCCATGGGGGTTAGATTTATGATCCGATCAAGAATGTTTACAATGGAGGAGCTTGACCGACTTACTCCTGTCGAAACTGGAGAAGAAAAACTGAACCGAGGATAACCAAAATACAAGCAAAATGGGAACAGCGACGCGGATTGATATTTTGATTATATTCATAGCCAAAGATCACCCTTATGAAGAAATTCCTTTTTGGAATACTAGCTTTACTTGCCAGCTATTTCCTTGCGACATTAATTGTTCCAGGCATCATTGAACGAAGCCGCAACCCTGTCACCCATGATGCAGATTATCAAGTATCCGAAGAGGCAAAGGATTTTTATAAGTCTTTGGATTTTGTAGCTGATTTGCACTGTGATGCGTTGCTTTGGGGTAGAGACCTTACCAAAAGATCAAAAAGCGGTCATGTGGATTTTCCTCGAATGCAAGAAGCCAATGTGGCGCTTCAGGTATTTACCATTGTGTCAAAATCCCCTCAAGGTCAAAACATGAAGACTAATGATGCCGATGCCACGGACAATATCACGCTACTCAATATAGTACAGGGAAGACCTATTACCAATTGGTTTAGCCTGATCAAAAGAACCCTGTACCAGGCGGAACTTCTACATGATTTTGAAAAAAGATTCCAGAATAAATTCATCTTCATCAAGTCGAAATCTGACCTTTTACAACTCATCGAAAAGAGAAAAACAGATAAAAGTGTCATCGGAGGATTGTTGGGTATAGAAGGCGCACATGCCTTAGAGGGCAAAATTGAGAATATCGATAAGGTCTATGCCGCTGGTGTAAGACTGATCGGACCCATGCACTTTATTGACAACGAACTTGGGGGTTCGGCACATGGGCAAAGCAACGAAGGTCTCACTGCATTTGGTAGGGCAGCGATCAAACGCATGAACGAGCTGAACATTATCATTGACCTTGCGCATGCTTCCCCGAAAGTAATTGAGGAAGTGTTGGAAATCTCTTCAAAACCTGTCATGGTGTCCCATACAGGCATTCGAGGGGTGTTAAATTCACCCCGAAATCTAAGCGATGATCAGATTCGGAAAATAGCTTCCAAAGGAGGAATCATTGGCATCGCCTTTTTTGATGAAGCGGTAGGTACAGATGAGCTCCGAGGAATTGTAGCAAGTATGGTTAGGGTCAAAAATCTAGTAGGAATAGACCATTTGGCTCTTGGCTCCGACTATGATGGAAGCGTCGCTGTACCTTTTGATATTACAGGCCTCCCTGTTATTGTAGAAGCATTGCTGCAAGAGGGCTTTACCCAAGATGAAATTGCAGCTGTAATGGGCGGAAATGTCAAGAAATTCCTTTTGGAAAATCTTTAATTTATCATGGAAGAACAACTTAGGCACGGAAGAGAATATTACCTTCAGGAGTATTTGAGGGAATTTGTATATGGAGGCATAGATGGGGCTGTGACTACTTTTGCTGTTGTGGCAGGAGCGGTGGGAGCGGGACTCGAAATTCACATCATCCTTATACTTGGCTTTGCCAACCTTCTTGCTGATGGTTTTTCTATGTCTGTGGGCGCTTATCTTTCTGCCAAATCAGATCTGGAAACATACACCAAACACAGACAGGTAGAATATTGGGAGGTAGACCATCTTCCAGACACCGAGCGAGATGAAGTGAGGGAGATATACAGAAAAAAAGGATTTACAGGTAAGCTTCTGGAAGAGGTAGTACAAGTCATCACTGCTGATAAGGATCGGTGGGTAGACGAAATGATGACCAATGAGCTTCAGCTGCTGAAAGAACAGAAAAGCCCGATCAAAATAGGGCTTGCCACCTGGATTTCTTTTGTCATGGTAGGCTTTATCCCACTTTCCCTCTATGTCTACGATTTTGTTTACAACCCGGCAATCAACCTATTTCTTTGGACCTGTGTATTCACAAGCGTGGCTTTTTTTGTCATCGGATGGCTTAAAAGCTTTGTCAACCAGACTAACCGCTGGCAAAGTATAGGAGAGACCCTGCTTTTGGGTATACTTGCAGCAGGAGTTGCTTATGTCGTGGGGGACTTTTTAGAAACTTTGCTCGTGAATTGGGCCTGATTTATCCTTCACTTTTAAAGACCTCCTACTTCCAAGACAAACGCATCAATGACCATTAAAACATTGTTTACTGCTGTGCAAAGGTAAGCTCTGGCTCAAATTCTTTGAGTCTCTTTTCACTGGTCCTTTGGAGTTTAACGGTTTGTTCATTGGCATAGACACTGACTTTTCTTTCTGCTAGGTCAAGCAAGTCGTCATATGGACCTCTAGGTGACACCAATTTCACAAAGATCGGGGCCGTCTCTACAGCTACAAAGAGCAGCATAATCATCAAATTTGCCCATTTCATAGCCTCACTCCTTCCAGTCAAAACGGACAATGCATCAATACGCGCAGCCATTCCATCAAAATTGGCAATGGTAGGTTGCTGCTTTTCAAACTCTGCCTGTCTTGCAGCCATCAATATCCTGATTTGAGCATCCAAAGTATCTATTCGGATTTGATGCGATGCCCTTAAGGCATCCAGTTCTTTTTGTGCGGCATCTAGTTGGGCTTCCTTCTTTTTGGCATTGCTCCCCAAACCGACAATTCCGCTGGTGCCGTCTGTCTTTGTACCAAATCGCTCATAGTCATATTCCTGCTGAAGCTTGTCGCGGTACTGTGCAGCAGCGGCAACTTCACTCTTTAATGAATCCTGTTTGGCTGCAAGCTCATCAATTTCTTTAAATCCTGCTTTAAGACCTTCTTTACTTTGAGCTATCATCTCTGTCTTCTGCTCATCCAATACCCTATTGATTTCTCTTTCGAAAATTTTCAGCTCAAGAGGTTTAGATATAACAATCGCAAGTAGAACTGCAAAAACAAGCCTTGGTATCGCCATTTTCCATTCCGCCCAAGCGTTATTTCTCTTGCGCATGCTAGAAACAATAAACCTATCCAAATTGAAAATCATCAATCCCCATATCAAACCAAAAAACACTGCTGCCCAAAAAGTTTGGAATACGGTATATAAGGCATACCCCGCAGACAATGAAGCGAGCAATCCGGTGAAAAATACTGTTCCACCAATACCGATATATTTATGTGTTTCGGTAGGTGTCCTATCAAGAATTGATTGGTGCGCACCACTGCAAAACCAGAAGAAACGTGAAAATTTTTTCATCAAATTAATTGGGTTGGATCCGGAGATCGCTCATCAAAAAACGGACTATACCTACCGAAAGTATGGTGCACTTGACCAATTAAAAAAGATGTGGGACGAAATCGGGCAAAACAGCCATAAAAACCCCAATTTAGGGATCAAATAAACTTTTGAAGCACACCACCAAATAAATGTACGCAGGCTTTACAAAAGCTCATTTCGTACAGAATATGTTCAAAATCGTTCACCAAACACTGTTCTGATGCAAAAATTATTTCCCATTCTGATTTCAATTTTCCAAATTCTCCTCTTTGCCCACTTTTCATTTGGCCAAGAGCCCACACCATTCAGTCAAGAAGTTAAGGACATCAAGACAAAGTACATGGATGCACCAAAAGGTGGAATTGTGTTTACAGGGAGTTCAAGCATCAGGCTCTGGCACTCATTACAGGAGGATTTTCCAGATAAACAGCTTCTCAACACCGGTTTTGGTGGATCCCAGACACACCAACTGCTCCACTATTTAGATGAACTGGTGCTCAACTATGCTCCTACCAAAGTATTAATTTATGAAGGTGACAATGACATCAGTGCTGGCAAGCCTTTGCCAAGGATTGTAGAGGAATTTAATGAGCTGATCCACAGACTCCGATCGGCTAATCCTACTGTTGAAATTTTCATCATCAGCGCCAAACCAAGCCCATCAAGATGGCAACTGAAAGCAGATTATGAAAAGCTTAATGCATCTTTAAAAAAGTTAAGCAAAAAGAACAAAAATGTAACATTTGTAGATATTTGGACTCCAATGTTAACGAAAGAGGGAAAACCAGATCCTTCACTTTTTGTGGAAGACGACCTCCATATGAATGCGCGGGGATACCTGATATGGAAAAATGCTATTGCCAAAGTACTTAAATAAACAAGTTCATCAATAAAAAAGAATGACTGATACCTACAAATCTATTTGCTTAGAAAGAAGGCAAGGCCTTTGATTGAGTAGGAAAAAGCCATATAAAACATACAACTATTCATCATGGACAATATCATCAATCTCGGCATACAGATCATTCCGAAAAGCAAAACCGAAGACAGCTATACCCTTGTAGATAAAGCAATTGCTATTATCCAACAATCAGGAGTCAAACATGTGGTCACGCCTTTTGAAACTGTCATGGAAGGCCCTCAAGCATTACTGATGGAAATCGCACAGCAGGCACAGCGGGCTGTACTATCAGCAGGGGCTGATGAAGTATTGGTTTATTACCGCATCCAAGCACGCAAAGATGCCGATGTAACCATAGAAGATAAGACCGGCAAATACCTAATTTAGGACTTAATTCACTGATTAAATCCGAGAATTATATAAATTAAATTTCTTTTTTTCAGCTATTTAGACACTTAATGG